>NZ_MUNH01000559.1:0-6702 GCF_002154615.1 Streptomyces recifensis | reverse complement strand
AAGGTCGTCTGCGGCAACGTCAAGACCGCCAACGCCAACGTGTACATCGTCGACACCGTCCTGATGCCCAAGAGCTGACCCGACGGACCTGATCCCGCCCGGGCTGCCGACGGCCTGGGCGGGTCTCCGCCGTACCGAGCCCGACAGGGGGACCCTATTGACCACGACCGATGAGGACTGTCCGAGGAACGCGCGCGACGAGGTACTGCGCCGGATCGCCGTCACCCGCCAAGTCGGCGCGCGGCGGGGCCTGTTCGTCAAACTCGCTCGGTGTCGTACGGCCCGGCACGACGCCGTGCCTCAGAGCTGAACCACCCCCAGCGGCGTGCTGGTCGGCTGATTCGACCCTCCCGCCGGCTCCACCGTGATCCCCACCGCCGTCGCCCGGCCGAGGGGGCCCAGCAGGACCCGGCCCTGACGCCCTCCCGTGCCGGAGAGCAGACCGCCGGAGCGGAAGGTGGTGCCGTTGTCGGCGTACCAGAGCTGGTACACCTTGCCCTCGCCGAGGGCGGGGAGCCCGGTGGCGACGAAGGCCGCCTTCTGCTTCTGCCGGGACATGACCACGCTCGCCCGTCCGCCGTTGCTCAACGCACCGCTGCGCACGGTCGCATCCGGGGCGGTCACCACGTCTGCGAGCGAGGAGGTGCGCCGCTGCTGTTCCTGCGCCGTGCGCCGGGCGTCCCGCGCCTCCTCGTGCTGCCACCAGGCGATCGATCCGCCGGCGACGGCCGCCGCGAGGCAGGCGGCGAGCGCCCAGGGGAGCAGCCGCTGGGCACGGCTCGGCCGGACCGGCGGGGTCTCCTGGCGGATGCTCCGGATGCCGGCCAGCACGCGGGTGCGGGCCGCGTCGTCCGGGGGCAGCGAGACGGCCTCGGCGAGTCCGACCACCGCCTCCATGAGCTGCGCGGCCTCCTCCCGGCAGTCCGCGCAGGAGGCGAGGTGGTTCTCGAAGGCGGCGCGTTCGTCCGGGGGCAGGGCGTCGAGCACATAGGCGCCGACCGCGTCGTGATCGCCGGGAGCCGTGCTCATTCGCCGGCCTCCAGACACTGCCGCAGCCGGTGGAGTCCCGTGCGCATCCGCGTCTTCACCGTGCCGGGTGGCTTGCTCAGCGCGCGGGCGACCTCGTCGTACGTCAGGCCCTCGTAGTAGGCCAGCACCAGCGGCACCCGCAGGTTCCGGCACAGCGCTGCCAGGCAGCGGTAGAGCCTGCGCTGCTCGTCGCGGTCCTGCACCAGCTCGGCCACCATGTCGAACGGGCGCTCGCTGTTGCCCTCGGCCACCCGGCGGTCCCGGTCGGACGCGGCCTGCGCCGAGCGGACCCGGTCGACCGCGCGGTGATGCGCCAGGGCGAACACCCACGCCTTGGCCGAAGCGTGCTCGGGACGGAAACGGGCCGCCGTACGCCACACCTCCAGCATGACCTCCTGTGCGACCTCCTCCGCCTGCGAGGCGTCGCGCACCACGCGCAGGGCCAGACCTCGCACGGAGCCGGACAGGCTGTCGTACAGCAGGGTGAACGCCTCCTCGCTGCCGTGCGCGGTCGCCGTCAGCCAGCCGTCGAGACGGCGGTCGTCGGCGGACCTGTCCCTGGGCATCGCTGTCGGTCCTCCCCTCGTCCTGGCACTCCTTCCCGTCCAGCCTGGGTGCCGGGCGCCGTCCCCGCGCCCGGTGGGCGCCCGCCTGCGGCCGTTCGAGTGCTATCCGTCCGGCGGATCCAGGACGGCCCAGACGGTGTGTCCGTCAAGGGTCGGCTCGTCGCCCCAGCGGCTGGCCAGGGCGTCGACCAGGAACAGCCCCCGGCCGGACTCCTCCAGCGTGAAGGACGGATGCCGCCACCGGGCCCGGATCAGGGTGGTGTCGAAGCTCGGCCCCGCGTCGGCCACCTCGATGCGCAGCGCCGGCCCGTCGGGGGACCGCCGTCGCAGCGCGCACGCCACCCGGACGGGCGGTCTGCCGTGCCGCAGCGCGTTGGAGACCAGCTCGCTGACCACCACCGAGGCGTCGTCCGCGAACTCCGCCGCCTGCCAGCGGGTCAGGTGGTCGCGCAGATCGTCGCGCACCGCGTCCGCCGGGGCGGCGGAGTCGTAGCTGAGACGGCAGGAATCGCGCTTCATGACGAACACCTTCAGTCGCCTTTCAGGTGATTCGTCACGGAACGCGTCATGGATGGGGTGTCCGGCACGGCGGGACAGCTTCCTCAAAAAGTGCGAAACGTGGCAAACCACGGCGGCCCCCGCTCCGAACCAAGGACATGAACGCTTCGAGGCCTGAGGGGAGGTGTACTCAATGCGCGCTCTCGACGTGAAGCGGGCCGCCGTCCTCGCGGCGGCCGGAGCGATGCTGGCGGGTGGTGCCGCCATCGGGACGGCGGGCACCGCGTCGGCGTCCGTACCCGGGTCGGCGCCGGCCTCCTACAGCCGGCACCACGGCGACCGGGGGTCGGACCACCACGGCTACGACTACCGTCACCACGACCGTTACGGCCACGACGGCTGGGGCAACTCGCACCACCGCTGGAACCATTACTGGAACGACGGCTGGTGGGGCAACGACTGGCGGTACTCGGGTTACTGGTACTGACCGGGAAGGCGGTGAGGCCGGCCCATGAGCGGTGGCCGGCCTCACCCTTCCGCTGTCAGACCGAGGCCAGCTCCGGCTGGGACCGCTGTTCGCCCAGGTTGCCCAGGCGCGGGCCCTCCGGTGGCCTCGTCGGCCACCACAGCCAGGGGCCCATGTCCAGAGTGAAGGCGGGGACGAGGAACGGGCGGACGAACAGGGTGTCGAGCAGTACGCCCACCGCGACGATGACGCCGATCTGCGCCAGGTAGCGCAGCGGCATCACGGTCAGGGCGGCGAAGGTGACGGCGAGCACGACCCCCGCCGAGCTGATGGCGTTCCCCGTGGCCCGCAGCCCCCGGAGCGTGCCGAGGCGCTGCCCCGCGAGCAGGGACTCCCGGCGGACCCGGTGCATGAGGAAGATGTTGTAGTCCACCCCGAGCGCGATCAGGAACACGAACGAGAAGAGCACCAGGGACGGCTCCGTCGCGGTGGAACCGAAGGCGACATCGAAGATCACCGCGGAGATACCCAGCGCCGCGAGGAAGTTGACCACGGCCACGACGACGAGCACGACCGGCAGCGCCAGGCTCCGCAACAGCCCCAGCAGGAGCAGCAGCACGATCACCAGGACGGCGGGCAGTACGCGGGTACGGTCCCGCTCGGCCGCCTGCTGCATGTCGTACAGCTGAGCCGGATAGCCCCCGACCCGGGCGCGGCCGCCCGTGGCCGCGCGGAGACGGCCGACCGTCTTCTGGGCGCGCTCGCTGTCCGGAGCGCTGTCGAGAGTGGCCGCGATCGTCGTACGGGGTCGGGTGGTGAGGACCTCGGTGCGGGCGACCCCCGGTGTCTCCTGTACCCGCTGACGCATCCGTGCGGCGCCCGCGGAGTCCGCCACCACGATGGCCGGACTGCCGGTGCCCGCCGGGAAGTGTGCCGCCAAGGCCGCCTGGGCGCGTACCGAGGGCGCCCGCGCCGTGAGCGCCTCGCCCAGCGGAAGGCCGCCGGGAGCCAGCAGTACGGCCAGGGCGGCACAGCCCGCGAGCAGCGCGCAGCCCGCCGTCCACACCGGACGCGCGTGCCGCTCGACCACCGCCGTGACCAGGGACCAGCCCCGCCCGCCGGCCCGGCCGGCGTGCGGCTTCCGCGGCCAGAACATCGCCCTAGGGCCGAGGAGTACGGCGGCCGGGACGAAGGTCAGCGCGGCGAGCACGCAGCAGGCCATCGCCACGGCACCGGCGAGCGCCAGGGAGTGGTTGGCGGGGAGCGCGCTGAGGAGGAGGGCGACCATGGCGCAGGCCACCGTCGCCGCACTCGCCGAGATGGGCGCCCAACTCGCCCGCCACGCCGTCCGCATGGCCGCCGGAGCCGACATCTCCGGGGCGTGCTCGTGATACCGCGCCAGCAGGAGCAGGCCGTAGTCCGTGGTCGCTCCGATGACCAGGACGGACAGGATGCCCTGCACCTGCCCGTCGACCGTCAGCACGCCCCAGCTCCGCAGCGCGTACAGCACCGCACTGCACAGGGTCAGCGCCATGACCCCGGACGCGGCCACCACGAGGGGCAGCAGGGCGCTCCGGTGGACGAGGAACAGGATGGCGGCGACGGCGGCCAGCGCGATGACCAGCAGCTTTCCGTCGATGCCCGCGAAGGAGGTCTCCAGGTCGGCTTGCCCGGCCGCCGGTCCCGCCAGCCGGACCCTGCTGTCCGGCAGTGACTCTGCGGCCTTCCGGACGCGCTCCAGGGCGAGGCCGAGCCCTGCGTCGTCCACGGCGGTGAGGGTGACGACGCAGACGAGGGAACGGCCGTCGGCGGAGGAGGCCACGGCGCCGGGGAGACCGACCGGGCGGGGCAGCCCGGCGAGGACCCGCTGTGCCGCCGTTGCGCCGAGCCGCCTGGCCGAGGTGGCCTCCCAGACGATCACGACCGGTTGGCCCCCCGTCGGCCCACCGGCCTCCTCGGTCACCCTGCTCGACTCCGCCGACGCGGGCAGCGTCATCGCCGGCCGCTGCGCCGCCTCCGACGCCAGCCGGCCGGGGAAGGCGGCCGTGCACACCGCCACCACCAGCCACGCGGCCACGACGAACACCGGAAACCGTGCCACCACGAACTGCCGGCCGAACAGACGCACTACCTCACCTCACGTGTGGGGACGGTTCTGGCGCCCGCGCTCCGCCACGGCACCGCCCGAATCCATGGATGCTCGACTCGTTCACGGGTGATCCGGTGCCGCCACCCCGAAGGGATCGGTGAAAGGGCCCGGATTAGCTCCATCGGCGCAGCGCGGGGCCCCATCGCGGCCGGTACCCGACGAGTGCGACGATGAGCGCCTTTGGCTCCTTACCGCGGAGGACGGCGGGCATGACGAGCAGTGCGCTCCTGGTGATGGACGTCCAGCGGGACGTGGTGGCCCTCGCCGACGACGGTTCCGGCTATCTGCTCCGCCTGCGCGGGGCGATCGACGGTGCGCGGGCCGCCGGAATTCCCGTGATCTACGTGGTGATGGGTCTGCGGCCCGGCGATCCCGAGGTCGGCCCGCGCAGCAAGGTGATGGCCGGCGTCGTGCGCGCCGGGCTGTTCACCGAGGGGGCCCCTGGCTCCGAGATCCATCCCGACATCGCGCCCCGGCAAGGGGATGTCGTGGTCACCAAGCGGCGGGGCAGCGCGTTCTCGGGAAGCGACCTCGATCTGGTCCTCAGGGCCCGCGGCGTCGACAGTCTCGTACTCACCGGCATCGCCACCAGCGCCGTGGTGCTGTCCACCCTGTGGCACGCGGTCGATCTGGACCTCGGCGTGACCGTCCTGGCGGACGGCTGTCTCGACACCGATCCGGAGGTCCACCGGATGCTCGTCGACCGGCTGTTCCCGCAGTGGGCGGACGTGGTCACCGTCGAGGAATGGCTCGGCGCGATCGGAGCGCCCCGCCCCTTGTCCTGAACAGGGGGTTCTGGTTTCGTACCGCATGATCACCCAGACCTGAGGAGAGCGGGCGGCGTGGAGACGAACAGCGGGGACGCCCTGCCGGAGGGACTCGGCCGGGCCATACGGGATACGGCCCGGGCCATCGCCGCGCTGCTGGACGGTGCGACCGACCCGGCCACGCCCGTACCGGGGCTGGAGTGGACCGTGGGGGAGACCGCCGCCCATCTGGCCCTGGCAGGCGGCCTGATGGCCGACCTCGCCGCCGGTCACGACCGCCCCTACGGCGACGGCACCCCGCAGAGCCTCGCCGCGGCCAACGCGCGCAGTCTCACCGAGTTTCCGGAGCGCGGGGCGGAACCGCTGGCCGCGATGATCGTGGAACAGGCGGAGACGTTCCTGGCGGCGGTGGAGGGGACCGACCCGGCCCGGACGCTCGTGACACCGCTGGGCCCCATGACCAAGGACGTGCTGGCCTCGTACCTCCTGACCCACATGCTGGGGCACGGCTGGGACCTCGCGCGCGGGGTGGGCCGGCCCCACATGATCGACCGGACGCGGGTGGGGCTGTGCCTGCCGTTCCTGAAGACGGCGATGCCGCGTGTGGCGGTCGCACCGGCCGGGCTGACGGCCCGTTACACCCTGCGGGTGGGCGGCGAGACCTTCGGGGTCACCTTTGCCGAGGGGGCCGTCGAGGTCCTCCCCGGCCCGCCGGAGCGCTCCGAGTGCACCATCCTCACCGAGCCGGTCACCTTCCTCCTCATCGCGCTGGGCCGTGTGGGCCCCTGGCAGGCCATGGCGCGCGCCGGCGTACTGGCGTGGGGCCGCAAGCCCTGGCTCGCGCCGCGCTTCCCCACGCTGTTCAAAGCGCCCTGATTCAGGGGGTGGTCGACGGGTAGGCGTAGCCGGGAACGACGTAGGCGTCAACCGCAGGAGGCTTCCCATGAGCAAGTTCGGGGATCTGGCGAACAAGGCCAAGGACCTGGCCAAGGGCCACCCTGACCAGGCCGACAAGGGCGTGGAGAGTGCCGAACGGCTGATCGACGAGCGTACGGGCAACAAGTACGACGCCCAGACCGACAAGGCCGCCGACGCGGTCCGCCGCTCCTACGGCGGCAGTGAGGCCCCGAGGGGCCCGCAGGACACCCCGGAACGCTGACGGCCCGGCCGGGCGGTACGGGAACACGGAGGGCGGGAGACGCGACGCGCGTCTCCCGCCCTCCGTGT
>NZ_MUNH01000558.1:0-1080 GCF_002154615.1 Streptomyces recifensis | reverse complement strand
CCACCGGCCAGCACTGCGCCCACTGCTCCTTCCGCGCCTCGTGCAGCGCACGCCCCGAGGGACGGCACGTGGTGGAGTGACGTACGGCACCGCGGCACCTCGCTGACCTGCGCTTTCCACAGACCGGACGCCCGTTTGTCGGCGGTCGCCGCTAGCCTTCCCCGCATGCCCGCGCACCTCACCGACCCCGAGCAGCTCAAAGAGCTGCTCGGCATCCCGTTCACCCCGGAGCAGACGGCCTGCATCATCGCGCCGCCCGCCCCGCAGGTGATCGTGGCCGGAGCCGGTTCGGGCAAGACCACCGTCATGGCCGCCCGCGTCGTCTGGCTGGTCGGCACCGGCCAGGTCGCCCCCGAGCAGGTGCTCGGGTTGACCTTCACCAACAAGGCGGCCGGCGAACTCGCCGAACGCGTCCGCAAGGCACTGGTCAAGGCCGGGATCACCGACCCGGACGCGATCGACCCGGACAACCCGCCCGGCGAGCCCGTCATCTCGACGTACCACGCCTTCGCCGGGCGGCTGCTCACCGACCACGGGCTGCGCCTCGGCCTGGAACCCAGCTCGCGGCTGCTCGCGGACGCCACCCGCTTCCAGCTCGCCGCCCGGGTGCTGCGCGAGGCGCCGGGACCCTACCCGGCGCTGACCCGCTCGTTCGCCGACCTCGTCACCGACCTGCTCGCGCTCGACTCCGAGCTGTCCGAGCACCTGGTCGACCCCGAGGAACTCCGCGCCTGGGACGCCGACCTGCTGACCACCCTGGACGGGGCCAGGCTCAGCAACGCCGATCTGCGCAAGGTGCCCGAGACGCTCGCCGCGCGCGGGGAACTCGCCGGGCTCGTCCAGCGCTACCGGGCCGCCAAACGCACCCGCGACCTGCTCGACTTCGGCGACCAGATCGCCCTGTCGGCCCGCCTCGCCCGCATCCCCGAGGTGGGCCGCCTGCTGCGCGAGGAGTTCCGGGTCGTCCTGCTGGACGAGTACCAGGACACCTCCGTCGCCCAGCGCGTCCTCCTGGCGGGCCTCTTCGGCCAGGGCACCGGCCACCCCGTCACCGCCGTGGGCGACCCCTGCCAGGCCATC
>NZ_MUNH01000557.1:0-8006 GCF_002154615.1 Streptomyces recifensis | reverse complement strand
GCGGACCGGCAGCTCCCGCACGCTGTTGCCGACGAAGCCGGCGTGACGCGGCAGGTCCGCTTCCGGCACGGCGGGTTCGAGGTCCGGAAAGCGGGCGAACAGCCGCTCCAGCGCGACCGTCGCCTCCAGCCGGGCCAGGGGAGCGCCCAGGCAGTAGTGGGCGCCGTGTCCCAGCGACAGACTGCGCACGGCACCGGCGCGGGCCGGACGCGTGACGTCGAAGCGGTCGGCATCCGGGCCGTGCGCCGCCTTGTCGCGTCCGGCGGCGGAGTATCCGGCCAGAACCGGAGTGCCCGCCGGGATCGTCGTACCGTCGACGTCGAGGTCCCGTACCGGATAGCGGAACGGGAAGTAGCTGACCGGGGAGTCCCAGCGCAGGGTCTCCTCCACCACGTCGGCCCAGCTCGCGGCCCCGGAACGGACCAGGTCGAGCTGGTCGCGGTGGGCGCACAGGGCCCGGACGGCGTTGGTGATCAGGTTCAGGGTGGTCTCGTGCCCGGCCACGATCAGCAGCACCATGGTGCCGATCAGCTCCTCCTGCCCGAGCCGGTCGCCGCCCTCGTCACGGGCCGCGATGAGGGCGCTGGTCAGGTCGTCGCCGGGGCGCGCGGCCTTGCTCGCGGCTATCTCGCCCAGCACGGTGACCAGTTCGCGGTTGGCGGCCAGTGCGGCCTCCGGGCCGATGTCGGTCGCCACCACCTGATCGCTGAGCCGGTGCAGGCGGTCGCGGAACCGCTCCTCCACCCCGAGGAGTTCACAGATGACGCCCATCGGCAGCGGGAGTGCGAACCGCTGCCGGAGGTCGACGACGCCGTCCGCCGCCGCGAGGCCGTCGAGCAGCGCGTCGGTCAACTCCTCCACACGCGGCCGGAGTCCGTCCACCCGGCGCGGAGTGAAGGCCCTGCTGACCAGCGACCGGAGCCTCCGGTGGTCCGCCCCGTCGGCCGTGGTCATGCCGCGCACGGTGGCGAAGGTCAGCAGTGGCCAGCCCGGTGCGATCCGGCCCTCGTGCAGCGCCTTGAAGTGCCGTACGTCCTTGGCGACGTCGGGATGCTGGAGGAAGTCACGCAGCGCGTCGTGGCCCAGCACGGCCATCCCCTCGATCCCGCCCGGCAGCTCGACGGGCGCCACCGCGCCGAGGGCCAGCAGCCGGGCGTTGTCGGCGTGCGGGCAGCCCCCGGCGGGGTTCAGACGGTGCGGGACTTCGGAGGGCGACGTCTCCATGGTGCTCCTGACGGTCGTACGGCCGGGAGGGTGCGTCGCCGATCGTAGGGCCGGCGGGTCAGCCGAGGTAGTGGGCGCGGCCGTCGTCGTCCAGCTCGAAGGGGCCGTCGGGGATGACGCAGAACTCGTTGCCCTCCGGGTCCGCCATCACCAGGAAACCGCCCTCGTCGTACTCCGTCAGCCGGCGCCCGCCCAGCGCCTCCACGCGCCGCTGCTCCTCGGCCGGATCGGCGGCGGTGACGTCGAAGTGCATGCGGTTCTTGCCCGATGTGGCGCCGTCGGCCCGCTGGAACCCGAGGCCCAGGCCGTCCTCCCGCCGGAGCCAGACGTAGGGGCCCGTGCGGCCCACGACCGGCCTGCCGAGCAGCTCGGACCAGAACGCGGCGAGCCGCTCGGGGTCGTCGGCGTCGACGATGAGGGCGTTGATCCGCAGCGGAGTGTTCGTCATGCGCCGATCCTGCCAGGAGGCGCCGGAACAGAGGCCGAGGTGGGCCGGCATACGCGAGATAGCCTGGGCGGATGCTGACCGAAGTCACTGCCACCCGGTTCGTCACGCCCCTGCGTGAGGGCGGCTCGCTGCCGGGGCTCGTCGAGGCCGACGATCTCGGGCTGTACGTCTGTAAGTTCACCGGCGCAGGGCAGGGCCGCAAGACCCTGGTCGCGGAGGTCGTCTGCGGGGAACTCGCCCGGCGCCTCGGCTTCCGGGTGCCCGGCCTCGTGACCGTCGGGCTGGACTCCGTGCTCGGACTGGGGGAGCCCGAGCGACAGGTGCAGGACCTGTTGCGCGCCAGCGGGGGCGCCAACCTCGGCATGGACTTCCTCTCCGGCGCCCTCGGCTACGACCCGCTCGCCTTCCCCGTGGACCCCGGGGAGGCGGGCCGGATCGTGTGGTTCGACGCGCTGGTCAACAACGTCGACCGCTCCTGGCGCAACCCCAACCTCCTGGTACAGGGGGGCGGGCTGTGGCTCATCGACCACGGCGCCACCATGATCTGGCACCACAACTGGCCCTCCGTCGACGCCTCCGCAGCCCGGCCCTACGACGCGGCAGACCATGCCCTCGCCCGCTTCACCCCCGACGTCGCCGCCGCCGCGGCCGACCTGGCCCCCCTGGTCACCGAGGAACTGCTCGCCGAGGTCACCGCCCGGATCCCCGACGCCTGGCTGGCCGACGAACCCGGCTTCGACACCCCCGACGACCTGCGCCGTGCCTACGCGCGTCCGCTGCTCGCCCGCGCGGGCACCGTCCATGAACGCATCGAGGGCCTCAAGGAGAGCAAGTGAGCGAGCACCACATTCACATGGCCGGGAGTGTGGTCGAGCGCCACATCATCCGGGGCGGCCAGGGCGGCGACCGCGAGGTCTACGAGTACGCCCTGCTGCGGGTCGTCCCCCGCGTCGAGCGCGGCGAGCGGATCAACGCGGGCGTGATCGTCTACTGCCGCGCCCGCGGGTACGTCGGCGCCCGCACCCACCTGGACGAGGCCCGGCTGCGCGCCCTCGACCCGGACGCGGACGTGGCGGGGGTGCGGGCCGCGCTCGGCGCCGTGGAGCGGATCTGCGCGGGTGGGGAGGACGCCGGGCAGGCGGCGGGCGACGACGCCGGGCGGCGTTTCCGCTGGCTGATCGCGCCCCGTTCCACGGTGGTGCGGCCCGGCCCGGTGCACACCGGGCTGACCGCCGACCCGGTGGCCGAGACGGAGCGGCTGCTGGACCTCCTGGTGAGGTAATGGATCACACCGCCCG
This sequence comes from Streptomyces recifensis, assembly GCF_002154615.1. Lineage (NCBI taxonomy): Bacteria > Bacillati > Actinomycetota > Actinomycetes > Kitasatosporales > Streptomycetaceae > Streptomyces > Streptomyces recifensis. The sequence goes on along the minus strand of NZ_MUNH01000557.1, from coordinate 5,036 downwards.
GTGTCCCGTTGACACCGGGTGCCAGGGCTTCTAGCGTCACGGGTGCTGAAGGTACTAAGCGGTCGCTCACCGCACGGCGGGTCCGGTCCGGACCGGCCGGGTTCTCTCAAGGGCGAGGAGAAGCAGCAATGTCCACCACTGAACAGCGGGTCGCGGTAGTCACCGGCGCGGCGCGCGGCATCGGCGCCGCCACCGCCATCCGGCTGGCCGCCGAGGGTCACGCCGTCGCCGTCGTCGACCTGGACGAGGCCGCCTGCAAGGACACCGTCGAGAAGATCACCGCCGCGGGCGGCAAGGCCCTCGCGGTCGGCGCCGACGTCTCCGACGAGGCGCAGGTCGAGGCCGCCGTCGCGCGGATCGCGGAGGAGCTGGGCGCGCCCACCATCCTGGTCAACAACGCCGGTGTGCTCCGCGACAACCTGCTGTTCAAGATGAGCGTGTCCGACTGGGACACCGTGCTCGGCGTGCACCTGCGCGGCTCGTTCCTGATGACCAAGGCCGTCCAGAAGCACATGGTGGACGCGGGCTTCGGCCGGGTCGTCAACCTGTCCTCGTCCTCCGCGCTCGGCAACCGCGGTCAGGCCAACTACTCGGCCGCCAAGGCGGGTCTCCAGGGCTTCACCAAGACCCTCGCCATCGAGCTGGGCAAGTTCGGCATCACCGCCAACGCCGTCGCCCCCGGCTTCATCGCCACCGAGATGACCAAGGCCACGGCCGACCGCGTGGGCATGGGCTTCGACGACTTCAAGAAGGCCGCCGCCACCCAGATCCCGGTCCAGCGCGTCGGTGAGCCCGAGGACATCGCCAACGCCATCGCCTTCTTCACGGGCGAGGCGGCCGGATTCGTCTCCGGCCAGGTGCTGTACGTCGCGGGCGGACCGCTCGACTAGCCGGTCCGGACCCCGAGGAACCCTGGAGCACACGGACATGACTGAACTCCCCGCACTCTCCGGCAAGGCCGCGCTCGTCACGGGCGCCAGCCGGGGCATCGGCTACGGCGTCGCTGAGGCCCTGGTGGCACGCGGTGACCGCGTGGTCATCACCGGCCGCAACGAGGAGGCGCTGAAGGAGGCCGTCGAGCGGCTCGGTGCCGACCGCGTCATCGGCGTCGCCGGCAAGGCCCACGACCTCGCCCACCAGACCGAGGCCGTCGGACGCGCCATGGAGGCCTTCGGCCGCGTCGACTACCTGGTCAACAACGCGGGCACGAACCCGGTCTTCGGCCCCATCGCCGACGTCGACCTGGACGTGGCCCGCAAGGTCTTCGAGACCAACGTGATCTCGGCGCTCGGCTTCGCCCAGAAGACCTGGCACGCCTGGCAGCGGGAGAACGGCGGCGCGATCGTCAACATCGCCTCCGTCGCCGGCCTCGCGCCCTCGCCGTTCATCGGCGCGTACGGCGTGAGCAAGGCCGCGATGATCAACCTGACCCAGCAGCTCGCGCACGAGTTCGCGCCCAAGGTGCGGGTCAACGCGATCGCCCCGGCGGTCGTGAAGACCAAGTTCGCCGAGGCCCTGTACGAGGGCCGGGAGGAGGAGGCGGCCGCCTCCTATCCGCTCGGCCGGCTCGGCGTCCCCTCCGACATCGGCGGGGCCGCGGCCTTCCTCACCTCCGCGCAGTCCGACTGGGTCACCGGTCAGACGCTCGTCGTGGACGGCGGCATCTTCCTCAACGCCGGGGTGGGCTGACCCTCTCGGCCCGCGCCACCACGGGCGCCGCTCCCTCAAGGGGGAGCGGCGCCCGTGCGCGTTCCAGGCGGGCCCGCCGCATGACAACGTAGTCATCCGAAGTTGATCAACAGCCCATGTTTCAGGGGAGGTTCACGAGGTCCGGTGCTGCGGTATGGTCTGCCGACCTTGGTACGGCGGATCGAGGAGCGAGCGCGTGTTCAAGCGGAACAGAGTCCGGCGCAGGGTCGCGGCGGCCGTGTCCCTGACCTCCCTCATCACCCTGCTGCCCGGCTGCGGACTGCTCTCCGACGGCGGCCCGGACGACAGCAGCCCGATCGTGGTGGGGACGACCAGCGCGCCGAGCACCCTGGACCCGGCGGGCGCCTGGGACGGCTCCTGGGAACTGTTCCGCAACGTCTACCAGACCCTCCTGGCCTACCCGAACGGCGCGACCACCCCCCAGCCGGACGCCGCGGAGAGCTGCTCCTTCACCGATTCCACCATCCGCACCTACCGCTGCAAGCTGCGCGCCGGGCTGAAGTTCGCCGACGGCCACCCGCTCGACGCCGAGGCCGTCCGGCACTCCATCGACCGCATCCGCACCATCAACGCCCCGAGCGGCCCCGCCGGACTGCTGGAGGGGCTGGACCGGGTGGAGACCACGGGCACGCGGGAGATCGTCTTCCACCTCAAGAGGCCCGACGCCACTTTCCCGTTCGTCCTCGCCACCCCCGCCATGTCCCTCGTCGACCCGCGCGAGTACCCCGCCAACTCGCTGCGCAAGGACGGCGACGTGCACGGCTCCGGCCCGTACCGCCTGGAGTCCTACGACGAGGGCGAACGGGCCGTGCTGGTGCGCAACGACCGGTACGAGGGCTTCGCCGAGCGGGAGAACAAGGCGGTGACCATCCGGTACTTCCAGGACTCCGCCGCGATGGTCGAGGCGCTGCGCGACAAGAGCATCGACGTCACCTACCGGGGACTCGCCGCCAACGACATCCTCACCCTCCAGCAGCAGTCCCCGGCCGGGCTGCAACTGGTCGACGGCACCGGCACCGACATCAGCTACCTGGTGTTCAACCCCAAGGACCGCTGGGCCGGGAACGCCGCCGTGCGCAAGGCCATAGCCCAGGTCGTGGACCGCGGCGCCATCGCGCACAAGGTGTACCGGGACACCGTGGAACCGCTGTACTCCATGGTCCCCAAGGGTCTGACCGGCCACGCCACCTCCTACTTCGACCACTTCGGCGAACCCAGCGCCGGCAAGGCCCGCGCGATCCTCGCCGGGGCGGGCATCAAGCAGCGGGTCCCGCTCACCTTCTGGTACACCTCCGACCGCTACGGCTCCGAGACCGGCGTGATGTTCCGGGAGCTGAAGCGGCAACTGGAGGCCTCCGGGCTCTTCACCATCACCCTGCGCGCCCGCCCCTGGAAGACCTACGTCACCGGCTACCAGAAGGGGGAGTACCCGGTGTTCGGCCGGGGCTGGTTCCCGGACTTCCCCGACGCGGACAACTTCATCGCGCCCTTCGTCGGCGCGCACAACGCCCTCGGCACCCCCTACGTGAGCAAGAGGATCACCGGTGAGTTGCTGCCCCGGTCGCGGGCCCAGGGGGACCGGGCCCAGGTGGTGAAGGACCTGACGGCCGCCCAGCGGATCATGGTCGAGGACGCCCGGCTGATCCCGCTGTGGCAGGGGCGCCAGTACATCGCCGCGAGTGAGGACATCTCCGGCGGCGAGCGCGCCCTCGACCCCTCGACGATCATGATGATGTGGGAGCTGAACCGGAAGACGAGCTGGTGAGCGGCCTGCCATCGGTGTTGTCAGTGGTCGCCTGTAGGTTCTGAAGCCTTGGAAGTGACCGCCGACCGTTAGGGACACCGACGTGACCGACATCGCCATGCTGCCCGAGTCCTGGCAGGGCGTTCTGGGTGACGAACTCCAGCAGCCCTACTTCAAGGAGCTGACGGAGTTCGTCGAGGAGGAGCGGGCGAAGGGTCCCGTCTACCCGCCGCGCGAGGAGGTCTTCGCGGCGCTGGACGCGACGCCGTACGACAAGGTCAAGGTGCTCGTGCTCGGCCAGGACCCGTACCACGGCGAGGGCCAGGGGCACGGGCTGTGCTTCTCGGTGCGACCCGGTGTGAAGACCCCGCCGTCGCTGCGGAACATCTACAAGGAGATGCACGCGGAGCTGGGCCTGCCCGTCCCGGACAACGGCTATCTGATGCCCTGGGCCGAACAGGGCGTCCTGCTGCTGAACGCGGTGCTCACCGTGCGCTCCGGCGAGGCCAACTCGCACAAGGGCAAGGGCTGGGAGAAGTTCACGGACGCGGTGATCCGCGCGGTGGCCTCCCGCCCCGACCCGGCGGTGTTCGTCCTGTGGGGCAACTACGCCCAGAAGAAGCTGCCGCTGATCGACGAGACGCGGCACGTGGTGGTCAAGGGCGCGCACCCCTCGCCGCTGTCCGCGAAGAAGTTCTTCGGCTCGCGCCCCTTCACACAGATCAACGAGGCCGTCGCCGCGCAGGGCCACGAGCCGATCGACTGGCGCATCCCCGACCTGGGCTGACCGGGGACCGGCCAGGCGGTCTCACCGTTTCGTCCGGGGCCGCCTGCCCGGTATCGCCGCCGGCTGCGGTTAGCGTCGGGGGCGGACGGCCGACGAGCGGCCGGAGGACGGGTCCGGAGGGCGCGGTGGCGGAGCGACAGGAGCAGACGGCGCCCGATGCCCTGCTCACCCGGATCGGGCAGATCGTCATGCTGCACCGGGGCGGCGACCGCGAGGAGGCCCGGCGCCGGCTGCTGGAGCTGTGGGCCGAGACGGCCGAGTCCGGCGACCCGCTGCACCGCTGCACCCTCGCCCACTACCTGGCCGACACCCAGGACGACCCGGCGGACGAACTCGCGTGGGACCTGAGGGCGTTGTCGGCGGCCGACGAGCTGACCGACGGCCGTCCCGGCGCCGACCCCGCGAGCGTGCGCGGCTTCTACCCCTCGCTGCACCTCAGCCTCGCGGCCGACTACCTCAAGCTGGACCGCGCCGACGCCGCCCGCACCCACCTCAGCCGCGCCCGCCGCGCGGCCGGCACCCTCCCCGACGACGGCTACGGCACCGCCGTCCGGGCCGCGATCACCCGCCTGGAACTCCGCCTTCCCGACACCGGCCCCCCGGAGGGCGACGGCTGGGGGCCGCCGAGGCAGCGGCCGACGCGCTAACGCCCGTACGCCCGCTCGCAGATCGTCGACTGCGGGCTGTTCTTCGGCCAGCCGCCGTACTTCTTGCCCAGCGCGCACACATTCGGGATCTGCGGAACCGCGCGGGGCGCGCGCGGGGTGTCGGCGCGCGGGCGGTCCGGGTACGCCC
>NZ_MUNH01000556.1:0-9485 GCF_002154615.1 Streptomyces recifensis | reverse complement strand
CGGCGGAGCCGGTGGCGCCGGTAGGGTGGCCCGGTTGTCATACGTAGCCGAGTTGCCCTACGCCCCCACCCCCGGAGACCGTGACTACCACCGCCGCTTCCGCCTCGAACCATCTGTCCCCCGCCTTTCCCGGCCGGGCCCCCTGGGGCACCGCCAGCAAGCTGCGTGCCTGGCAGCAGGGGGCGATGGACAAGTACATCCAGGAGCAGCCGCGTGACTTCCTCGCCGTCGCCACTCCCGGCGCCGGCAAGACGACCTTCGCGCTGACGCTGGCCTCCTGGCTGCTGCACCACCACGTCGTGCAGCAGGTGACCGTCGTCGCGCCGACCGAGCACCTGAAGAAGCAGTGGGCGGAGGCCGCCGCGCGGATAGGGATCAAGCTCGACCCGGAGTACAGCGCGGGCCCGGTCGGCAAGGACTACCACGGGGTCGCGGTCACCTACGCCGGTGTCGGCGTACGCCCGATGCTGCACCGCAACCGCTCCGAGCAGCGCAAGACGCTGGTGATCCTGGACGAGATCCACCACGCCGGTGACTCCAAGTCGTGGGGCGAGGCGTGCCTGGAGGCGTTCGAGCCCGCGACCCGGCGTCTGGCGCTGACCGGTACGCCGTTCCGTTCGGACACCAATCCGATCCCCTTCGTCACGTACGAGGAGGGCAACGACGGCATCCGGCGCTCCGCCGCCGACTACACCTACGGCTACGGCAACGCGCTCGCCGACCACGTCGTCCGGCCCGTCATCTTTCTCAGCTACAGCGGCCAGATGCGCTGGCGCACCAAGGCGGGCGACGAGATCGCCGCCCGGCTCGGCGAGCCGATGACCAAGGACGCGGTCAGCCAGGCGTGGCGCACCGCGCTCGATCCGCGCGGCGAGTGGATGCCGAGCGTGCTGCGTGCGGCCGACCAGCGGCTCACCGAGGTCCGCAAGGCCATCCCGGACGCCGGCGCCCTCGTCATCGCCTCCGACCAGGAGTCCGCCCGCGCCTACGCCAAGCTGATCCGCGAGCTGACCGGCACCAAGGCCACCCTCGTCCTCTCCGACGACGCGGGCGCCTCCCAGCGCATCGACGACTTCAGCGCGAGCAACGACCGCTGGATGGTCGCCGTCCGCATGGTGTCCGAGGGCGTCGACGTGCCCCGGCTCGCCGTCGGCGTGTACGCCACCACCATCTCCACCCCGCTGTTCTTCGCCCAGGCCGTCGGCCGTTTCGTGCGGTCCCGGCGGCGCGGCGAGACCGCGTCCGTGTTCCTGCCGACCGTCCCCGACCTGCTGACCTTCGCCAACGAGATGGAGAAGGAGCGGGACCACGCCCTCGACAAGCCGAAGAAGCAGGGCGAGGAGGACCCGTACGCCGAGTCCGAGAAGGAGATGGACGAGGCGAACAAGCAGCAGGACGAGGACACCGGCGAGCAGGAGCAGTTCTCCTTCGAGGCGCTGGAGTCCGAGGCAGTCTTCGACCGCGTCCTCTACGACGGCGCCGAGTTCGGCATGCAGGCCCACCCCGGCAGCGAGGAGGAGCAGGACTACCTCGGCATCCCCGGACTGCTGGAGCCCGAGCAGGTGCAGTTGCTGCTGCAGAAGCGGCAGGCCCGGCAGATCGCGCACAGCAAGAAGCGGCCGGACACCGAGGCCGACCTGCTGGAACTGCCCGCCGAGCGGCGCCCCGTGGTCAGCCACAAGGAGATGATGGAGCTGCGCAAGCAGCTCAACACCATGGTCAGCGCCTACGTCCACCAGAGCGGCAAACCGCACGGCGTGATCCACACCGAGCTGCGCCGGGTCTGCGGCGGTCCGGCGAGCGCGGAGGCGACCGCCGGGCAGCTCAAGCAGCGCATCGCGAAGATGGGGGAGTGGGCGACCCGGATGCGCTGACACGTGCGCCGGGCGTATGCGGACGAACGCAGGCAGGCCGGAACCGGTCTTGACCGGATTCTGGACCGAGTCTTCCGCTGAGCGGACCGGCTCGCTACTGTCCCGCTACGCACACGCCCCGTGGCAGCGCCGCCGCGGAGCGCAGCCGTGAAGCGACGGGCCCGTCAGCCGCCGGGCCGTCCTGCCGATCGGCGGCCTCTGATACGCGTCGCCGACGGGGCTCGGTGACGCGCGCCGCTCGGAGGGCGCCGACCTCACCGCAGAAGGAGGGGGCGTCGTGACCGCGGAGACCTCCCAGACGCTCGACCGGGGACTGCGCGTCCTCAAGCTGCTCGCCGACACGGACCACGGCCTGACCGTCACCGAGCTGTCCGGCAAGCTCGGGGTGAACCGGACGGTGGTGTACCGGCTGCTGGCCACGCTGGAGCAGCACGCGCTCGTCCGCCGCGACCTCGGCGGACGCGCCCGCGTGGGGCTGGGCGTACTGCGGCTCGGCCGCCAGGTGCATCCGCTGGTACGGGAGGCGGCGCTGCCCGCGCTGCGCTCGCTGGCCGAGGACATCGGCGCCACGGCCCATCTGACCCTGGTCGACGGTACGGAGGCGCTCGCCGTCGCCGTGGTCGAGCCGACCTGGACGGACTACCACGTCGCCTACCGCGCGGGCTTCCGCCACCCTCTGGAACGCGGCGCCGCCGGCAAGGCCATCCTCGCCGCCCGGCACTCCCCGGCCGCCGACCCCGGCTACACCCTCACCCACGGCGAACTCGAGGCCGGCGCGAGCGGCGCCGCGGCTCCCCTCCTGGGCGTCACCGGCGTCGAGGGCAGCGTGGGAGTCGTCATGCTGACCGACGCGGTCCCGGAGCGGGTGGGCCCCCGCGTGATGGAAGCGGCGCGGGAGGTCGCGGACGCGCTGAGGTAGTACGCACCGGCCAAGCTCGGAGCAGAGGCCGCGCGTTAGATTTACTCCGTGCTCTCACGTCTCTCGCGTTCCCGGATCATCGCCCTGTGCTCTCTGCCCGTCGTGGGGCTCGTGGCCGTCGCGGTGTTCGCGCCGTTGCCGTTCTCGGTGGCCCAGCCGGGGATGACGGCGAACGTGCTGGGGAAGAACGACGGGACGCCGGTGATCACGGTGGCGGGGGCGCCGACGCGGAAGACGTCGGGCGAGCTGCGGATGACGACCATCGAGGCGACCTCACCGGGCACGCGGGTGTCGCTCGGGCAGGTGATCGACAACTGGTTCCGCAGCGACCGCGCGGTGATGCCGTACGACGCGGTGTACCCGACCGGGGACACCATCAAGGAGATCGAGAAGCACAACACGGCCCAGATGCGGCAGTCGCAGAACGCGGCGACCACCGCGGCGCTGGACCACCTGCGCAAGGACCCCGACGACGTGAAGGTCACCCTGCGCCTCGCCGACGTGGGCGGCCCCAGCGCGGGCCTGCTGTTCAGCCTGGGCATCATCGACAAGCTGGACGGCGACGGCAGCGGCGGCGACCTCACCGGCGGCCGCACCATCGCCGGTACCGGCACGATCGACGCGGACGGCAAGGTCGGCGCGGTCGGCGGGGTGGCCCTGAAGACACAGGCCGCCCGGCGCGACGGCGCGACCGTCTTCCTGGTGCCGAAGGCCGAGTGCGCCGACGCCCACACCAACCTCCCCAAGGGCCTGCGCCTGATCCCGGTCACGAATCTCGACGGCGCCGTGGACTCCCTGGTCGCCCTGGAGAAGGGCACCGGCAGGATCCCCAGCTGCTAGGTCCTGTCAGACGCGAATGGTCGGACAGGACCTGATGGTCGGACAGGACCTAGTCGAGCGCTTCCCCCGCCGCCTGCTCCACCAGCGGGATGATCCGCAGCGGCACCGGGTTCTCCATCACGATCGCCGTGGAGGCCCGCACGATGCCGTCGAAGCCGACCACCCGGTCGATGACGCGCTGCAGGTCGGCGTTGGAGCGGGCCACCAGCCGGCACAGCATGTCCCCGGTACCGGTCGTGGTGAGCAGTTCCAGCACCTCCGGCACCCCGTCCAGGTACGCCCGCACGTCCGCCCCCTGCCCCTGCCGGATCTGCAGCGTGGCGAACGCGGTCACCGGATAGCCGAGCGCCGAGGGGTCCACCTGCGGCCCGAACCCCCGGATCACCCCGCGCGAGCGCAGCCGGTCCAGCCGGGCCTGGGCGGTGCCGCGGGCCACCCCCAGCCGCCGGGACATCTCCAGCACCCCGATCCGCGGCTCCTCGGCCAGCAGCACGATGATCTGCCCGTCCAGATGATCGATCGCCACGACGTCCTCCCCGGATGGTCATCCTGTACAGAAAGCCCGCCGGTACCGCCGTAAGGCTGAACAGAGTGACCAGCGAATACGCGAACTATTGCGCACCTTGCAAGGCGGGGCCACCCTTCGAGCATGACGCAGACCACTCAGCACACTCCCGACACCGCCCGGCAGGCCGACCCCTTCCCGGTCAAGGGAATGGACGCGGTCGTCTTCGCCGTGGGCAACGCCAAGCAGGCCGCGCACTACTACTCCAGCGCCTTCGGCATGCGCCTGGTCGCCTACTCCGGCCCGGAGAACGGCAGCCGCGAGACGGCGAGCTACGTCCTGGAGAACGGCGCCGCCCGGTTCGTGTTCACCTCGGTGATCCGCCCCGCCACCCCCTGGGGCGAGTTCCTCGACCGGCACGTCGGCGAGCACGGCGACGGCGTGGTGGACCTCGCCATCGAGGTCCCGGACGCCCGCGCCGCGTTCGCCTACGCCGTCGAGCACGGCGCCCGCCCCCTCGCCGAGCCGTACGAGGTGAAGGACGAGCACGGCACCGTCGTCCTGGCCGCCATCGCCACCTACGGCGAGACCCGGCACACCCTGGTCGAGCGCTCCGGCTACGACGGCCCGTACCTCCCCGGCTTCGTCGCCGCCGACCCGATCGTCGAGCCGCCCGCCCGCCGCACCTTCCAGGCCATCGACCACTGCGTGGGCAACGTCGAACTCGGCAGGATGGACGAGTGGGTGGCGTTCTACAACAACGTCCTCGGCTTCACGAACATGAAGGAGTTCGTGGGCGACGACATCGCCACCGAGTACAGCGCGCTGATGTCGAAGGTCGTCGCGGACGGCACCCTGAAGGTGAAGTTCCCGCTCAACGAGCCCGCCGTCGCCAAGAAGAAGTCCCAGATCGACGAGTACCTGGAGTTCTACGGCGGCCCCGGCGTCCAGCACATCGCGCTGGCCACCAACGACATCGTGCAGACGGTACGCACCATGCGCGCGGCCGGCGTCCAGTTCCTCGACACCCCGGACTCCTACTACGACACCCTCGGCGAGTGGGTCGGCGACACCCGCGTGCCGATCGAGACACTGCGCGAGATGAAGATCCTCGCCGACCGCGACGAGGACGGCTACCTGCTGCAGATCTTCACCAAGCCGGTCCAGGACCGGCCGACGGTGTTCTTCGAACTCATCGAGCGCCACGGCTCGATGGGCTTCGGCAAGGGCAACTTCAAGGCTCTCTTCGAGGCCATCGAGCGGGAGCAGGAGAAGCGGGGCAACCTGTAACCCGGCTTCTCAAGGACTGAGTCGGGGGCGCGAGGAGCGGTCGCGCCCCCGACTCACAGCACGTCGGTGGGCAGTGGCCCCTCGGTCTTCTCACCCATGTCCTGCAGCGCCGCCCGTGCCTCGGGCACCCACAGCGGCGAGAACGCCGGGTTCACCATCAGCGCGTCCTCCAGCTGCAACCGGGCGGAGCCGTACCGCTTCAGCTCGTACTCGATCATGCCCCGGTGGAAATCGTGCAGCGCGCTGCGCACCCCGCCGCCCTTGGTGTTGTCGGTCGCGGCGGTGGCGAACTTCAGCGCCTCCTTGTCCTCGCCCGCCCGGTGCAGCGCCCAGCCCAGCGCGTCGGCCACCTCGATGCCGGGCTGTCGCTTGTACTCCGCGCGCAGCCGGGTCACCGCCTCCTGCGGGTCGCCGTGGTCGGCCTCCAGCCGGCCGAGCAGCAACTCCTCGTCGACGCCGTCGGAGGCCGACTTCTCCGCCCGCTTCCGCACCAGCGCGTACTGCGCCTCGGCGTCCCGGGTGCGGTTCAGCGACTCGTACAACTCGGCCAGCTCCAGCGTGACTTCGGCGTCCGGCCGCTTCGCGAGGGCATCGCGGTACGCGGTGAGCGCGTCGGCCGTACGGCCCCGGGCGGCGAGGGCACGGGCCTTGCCGGCGCCCGCCGTCGCCTCGGCCGGGTCCAGGCGAAGGGCCTCCGTGAACTGTTCGAGAGCATCCGTGAGGTCGCCGCGCTCCCAGGCCAACTGGCCGACCCCGGCGCGGTAGGCCGCCTGCTCGGCAGGTGTACCGGCGGCCGCCGCCGCGTCCGTGAGCTGGGCCATCGCGTCCTCGCGCCAGCCCCGGTCCCGGTACACGGCCGACGCCCGTGCCATCACGGCCGGGCGGTCCGCGGGGGCGGTGCGCAGCGCCATCAGCTTGTCCAGGGTCTTCCGGGCGGCGGTGTAGTCACCGAGCCCGTTGTACGCGTCGATCAGCGGGGGATACGCCGACCAGCGCTTCGGGGTCAGCTTCAGCGCCTGCTCCCCGTACCGCTTGGCCGCCGCGAAGTCCCGGCGCGCGTTGGCCAGCGCGGTCATCCCGGCCAGCGCCTCGGTGTTCTTGGCCGCGCGCGCCTTCAGCGAGGTGCCGAGCGCCCGTTCGGCGCGCGGGAGGTCGGCCGCGTCGGCGGTGCGGTTCGCCCGGGCCACGTAGGCCGCGCCGAGCACCGCCCAGGCGCGGGCGTCGGCGGGGCGGGCCCGTACCGCGCTCTCCTGCCGGGTGATCAGCTCCGTCAGGTCGGGCAGCGCCGCCGGGACGCCGGTGGTGACCGCCGTCAGCGCCCGCGCCTGCGGTCCGGGCGCGGGTGCCGGGGGCCGGTGGGGGTCCCGCTGCGGCGCCTCGCGCGGCAGCAGTGTCAGCGTCACGCCCGCGGCGGCCCCGGCCGCCGCCATGCTGATCAGCGTGCGGTGCAGCCATCGCCGGGGGCGGTGCGGAGGGGGCTCGGCCACCAGGGGCGTGCCGGGCCGCGCGTCACCATACTGTCTCTTCGCCATGCCGTTCACTGTGCGTCAATATGACGAGCACATCCGGGTGGCCCAAGGGTGGCGCGTGCGGGGTTCACACCGATGGCCCCGAGTGCCACGCTGTGATCATGAGCCGTATCGAAGCACCCCGTGACGGCGACACCGCGCCCGCCGAGAACCTCATCGAAGCGCTGCTGGCGGGGCTGCCCGCCGGGGCCGTGCTCACCGATCCCGACGTGACCGCCTCCTACGCGCACGACATGGCGAGCTTCTGCCCGGCCGGGGCCCCCGCCGCCGTGGTCCTGCCACGCACCGTCGAACAGGTCCAGCACGTGCTGCGCACCGCCACCGCGCTGCGCGTGCCGGTCGTCCCGCAGGGCGCCCGCACCGGGCTGTCCGGCGCCGCCAACGCCTCCGAGGGCTGCATCGTGCTGTCCCTCACCAAGATGGACCGCATCCTGGAGATCAGCCCCGTCGACCGGATCGCCGTCGTCGAACCGGGCGTGGTCAACGCCGTGCTCTCCCGCGCGGTGGAGGAGCACGGGCTGTACTACCCGCCGGACCCGTCGAGCTGGGAGACCTGCACCATCGGCGGCAACATCGGCACCGCCTCCGGCGGCCTGTGCTGCGTCAAGTACGGGGTGACGGCCGAGTACGTCCTCGGGCTGGACGTCGTCCTCGCCGACGGCCGTCTGATGTCCACCGGCCGCCGCACCGCGAAGGGCGTCGCCGGGTACGACCTGACCCGGCTGTTCGTCGGCTCCGAGGGCTCGCTCGGCATCGTGGTCCGCGCCGTGCTCGGGCTCCGGCCCAAGCCGCCCCGGCAACTGGTGCTGGCCGCCGAGTTCGCCACCGCCGCCGAGGCGTGCGACGCGGTGTGCTCGGTCATGGCCGGCGGGCACGTGCCCTCGCTGCTGGAGATGATGGACCGCACCACCGTCAAGGCCGTCAACGACTTCGCCCGGATGGGTCTGCCGGAGTCCACCGAGGCGCTGCTGCTGGCCGCCTTCGACACCCCGGAGCCCGCCGCCGACCTGGCCGCCGTCGGCGCCCTCTGCGAAGCGGCCGGGGCCACCGGGGTGGTCGTCGCCGACGACGTCGCCGAGTCCGAACTCCTGCTCCAGGCACGGCGGATGTCGCTCGTCGCGCTGGAGGCGGTCAAGGGCACCACGATGATCGACGACGTGTGCGTGCCCCGCTCCAGGCTCGGCGCGATGCTGGAGGGCGTGGAGCGGATCGCCGCCAAGTACGACCTGACCATCGGCCTGTGCGCGCACGCCGGTGACGGCAACACCCACCCCACGGTCTGCTTCGACGCCCTGGACGAGGACGAGTCCCGCCGCGCCCGCGAGTCCTTCGACGAGATCATGGCCCTCGGCCTCGAACTCGGCGGCACCATCACCGGCGAGCACGGGGTGGGCGTGCTGAAGAAGGAGTGGCTGGCGCGCGAACTCGGGCCCGTCGGTATGGAGATGCAGCGGGCGGTGAAGGACGTCTTCGACCCGCTCGGCATCCTCAACCCCGGCAAGCTCTTCTGAGCCGGGGCGCCTCACCGGGCCAGCAACTGGTCGAGCGCGTCGTCGATGCCGAGCCGCGCGGCCTCGGCGCCCGGCGGCACCGCCCGCAGCGTCCGCTCCAGCCAGGCGGACACCTGCGGGGTGGGCGCCTCCAGCAGGGCGTCGCCGTCGGGCGAGCTGAGCGCCATCAGCACCACGCTGCGGCCGTTCACCTTCGTCGGCCACACCCGCACGTCCCCGTGCCCGCACGGCCGGAACACGCCCTCCACCAGCAGCTCGCGGGCGAACGTCCAGTGCACGGGGGAGTCGGAGTTGACGTGGAAGGTGATGTGGACGGCGTAGGGGTCGTCCGACCGGTACGCGAGCCGGGCCGGGACCGGGATGCTCCGCTCCGGCGAGAGGATGAGCCTCAGCTCCAGTTCGCGCTCCACCACCGTGTGCTCCATGACCTGTCTCCTTCACCTGACCGGGGGCCGCTCGGACGGGCCCGTGCCAGGAGAGAGGGGGCAGGGGCGCGGTCATTACGCGGGTTCCCGGAAATATTTTTCCCACCGGTGGCCAGGAGCCCCACGGCATCGCCCGGAAGGGGTCGGCTCCGGGCGGAGAGGGGTAAGGGGCGCCCCGGGTCTGATAGATGTGGAGGCTCCCTTCCACCCCCGAGCAGATACGGGACGACGGACATGAGCGCCCCTACGCCGGCCCACGGTGACGACAGGCCCCGCGAGGGCTACTACCCGGACCCGTCCATCCCCGGCTACGTCCGCTACTGGAACGGCACCGCCTGGGTGCCCGGCACCAGCCGTCCCGCCCCCGCGGACGGCGAACCGCTCACCGCCCCGTCAACCTCCGGCCCCGACACGCCCCCTGTGGAGGAGACGGGTCCGCATTTCTTCGAGGAGGGCGGCTCCGCCGACGCTCCGGCGGCCGGCGGCGAGGCGCCCCCGGACACCTTCCTCTTCCGGCGCCCGACGCCGGGTCCGGCGGCGGGGGGTCAGCGGGACGACGGGACGATGACGTTCCGTCGGGTACGGCCGGGGG
>NZ_MUNH01000555.1:0-5650 GCF_002154615.1 Streptomyces recifensis | reverse complement strand
CCCTGTCGCGCCCCCGGGCTGGAGCCGCTGGCTCGTGCCGCCCGCCGCGCTCTCCGTCCACCTCTCCATCGGCCAGGCGTACGCCTGGAGCGTGTTCAAGCCACCCCTGGAATCCGCGCTGCACCTCGACGGCACCCAGAGCGCGCTGCCGTTCCAGCTGGCGATCGTGATGCTCGGGCTGTCGGCCGCGTTCGGCGGCACGCTCGTCGAGCGCAACGGCCCGCGCTGGGCGATGACCGTGGCCCTGGTCTGCTTCTCCACCGGGTTCCTGATCTCCGCGCTCGGTGCGCAGACGCAGCAGTACTGGCTGATCGTCCTCGGGTACGGGTTCGTCGGCGGCATCGGCCTCGGCATCGGCTACATCTCGCCCGTCTCCACCCTGATGAAGTGGTTCCCGGACCGGCCCGGCATGGCCACCGGCATCGCCATCATGGGCTTCGGCGGCGGCGCGCTGATCGCCTCGCCGTGGTCGGCCCAGATGCTGGAGTCCTTCGGCACGGACCACTCCGGCATCGCGCTGGCGTTCCTGGTGCACGGACTGGCCTACGCCGTGTTCATGACCCTCGGGGTGCTGCTGGTCCGGGTGCCGCGGCCGGACGGGCGTACGGAGAGTGCCACCGGCGCGGCCGGAGGCGTCCAGGTATCGGCCCGCAGCGCCCTGCGCACCCCGCAGTTCTGGTGCCTGTGGGTCGTGCTCTGCACCAACGTCACGGCGGGGATCGGCATCCTGGAGAAGGCCGCGCCGATGATCACGGACTTCTTCGCGGACAGCTCCACGCCGGTCTCCGTCTCGGCGGCGGCCGGATTCGTCGCGCTGCTGTCGGCGGCCAACATGGCGGGCCGGATCGGCTGGTCCTCCACCTCCGACCTCATCGGGCGCAAGAACATCTACCGGGTCTACCTGGGCGTCGGCGCGCTGATGTACCTGGTCCTCGCCCTGTTCGGGGACACCTCCAAGCCGCTCTTCGTGCTGTGCGCGCTGGTCGTCCTCTCCTTCTACGGCGGCGGCTTCGCCACGGTCCCGGCGTATCTGAAGGACCTCTTCGGCACGTACAAGGTCGGCGCCATCCACGGCCGGCTGCTCACCGCCTGGTCCACCGCGGGCGTGCTCGGGCCGCTGATCGTCAACTGGATCGCCGACCGCCAGGAGGCCGCAGGGAAGGACGGACCCGCGCTGTACGGGCTCTCCTTCTCGATCATGATCGGCCTGCTCCTCGTCGGCTTCGTCGCCAACGAACTCATCCGCCCCGTCCACGCCCGTCACCACGTCCCCGCCCCGAAGGAGGCCCCCGATGCCCAGCGAGAGCAGCCCGCCTGACCGGCGCGCCCTGATCGCCCTCTCCTGGCTCTGGGTGGGCGCGCCGCTCGTCTACGGCCTGTACGAACTGGTGCGGAAGGCGACGCAGCTCTTCACGGGGTGACGCGCCCGGCGCCCGTCCGTGCGGGCGGGACGCCGAGCGCGTGAGCGGCATCCCGACGTACGAGGGTCTGCGTGAAGCCGACAACAGGGGTGCCCGATTCCTGTGGCTTCACGTACCCCCGTACCCGTGAGTCACTGCGCAGACTGGAGAGTCCCGCCACCCACGGCAGCAACGAGGGGACCCCGACATGCACGGCTCGCGTATCGCCGCGATCGGCCATTACCAGCCCGCCAAGGTGCTCACGAACGAGGACCTGGCGCGCATGGTCGACACCAGCGACGAGTGGATCACCAGCCGGGTCGGCATCCGTACCCGGCACATCGCGGGCCCCGACGAGCCGGTGGACGAGCTGGCCGCGCACGCCGCCGCCAAGGCGCTGGCCACGGCCGGGCTCGCCCCCCGCGACATCGACCTGGTGCTGGTCGCCACCTCCACGGCGATCGACCGCTCCCCGAACACCGCCGCGCGGGTCGCGGCCCGGCTGGGCATCCCCGAGCCCGCCGCGATGGACGTCAACGTGGTGTGCGCCGGCTTCACCCACGCGCTGGCCACCGCCGACCACACCGTACGGGCGGGCGCCGCGACGCGGGCGCTGGTGATCGGTGCCGACAAGATGTCCGAGGTCACCGACTGGACCGACCGCTCCACCTGCGTGCTGGTCGGCGACGGCGCGGGCGCGGCGGTGGTCGAGGCGTGTGCGCCGGGGGAGCAGGCGGGGATCGGGCCGGTGCTGTGGGGTTCGGTGCCGGAGATGGGCAACGCGGTACGGATCGAGGGCACGCCGCCGCGGTTCGCGCAGGAGGGGCAGAGCGTGTACCGCTGGGCCACCACCCAGCTCCCGCCGATCGCCCGGCGGGCCTGCGAGAAGGCGGGCGTCGAGCCGGCCGACCTGGCGGCGGTCGTCCTGCACCAGGCCAACCTGCGGATCATCGAGCCGCTGGCGCAGAAGATCGGCGCGGTGAACGCGGTCGTCGCCCGCGACGTCACCGAGTCCGGCAACACCTCCGCCGCGAGCATCCCGCTCGCCCTCTCCAAGCTGATCGAACAGGGCAGCGTCCGCTCCGGCGACCCGGTCCTCCTCTTCGGCTTCGGCGGCAACCTCTCCTACGCCGGCCAGGTGATCCGCTGTCCGTGACCCAGGGGTGGCCGAAGGCACGGATACGCAGGTGAAAGGCGCTCCGAAACCTTGGTATTGTTGTCCATGTCGCCGCGGGGAACACCCCCGGCCGGGTGACAGACACCTTGTCCGGGTGGCGGAATGGCAGACGCGCTAGCTTGAGGTGCTAGTGCCCTTTATCGGGCGTGGGGGTTCAAGTCCCCCCTCGGACACCACGAAAGCTGGACGATACGTTTTCGAGGGCCTCGACCTGTCGGTCGCGGCCCTTGTGGCGTTTCAGCAGCAGGCCGTTCCCTCCAGCACCGTGATGCCGGTGACGAGCGGCCGACCGTACAGGGCGAGGATCTCGTTGGCGAGGGCGATGGTGTGCAACGGGTTGTCCCGTTGCTGGTGGGCCTTGATGCCTGCTGCGAGGAGCCCGGTGGGCACGGCCCCCGCATCGAGGAGGACGCGCCACTCCGCGGGCGGGAGCTGAAGATACTCGAGGTGGATGAGCCGGGAGATCTCACAAGGATCGGCGAGAGTACCGGGATGGGCGCACAGGGTGCGCAGGCGCGGCAGGCCGAAGACGGGGGCTAGGCTGAGGGGCTCCTTCTCCCACACCCCGATGCTGAGGACCTCCAGGCCGGCATGGGCGGCGGCCTCGATGCCGGGGAGGGAGGCGCGGTTGACGTGGGCGACGAGTGGCGGCCCTTCGGCCCTTCGGACGGGCCGCCCGTCGAAGTGACGGTGGACGACCATGTCGGTGAGGGAATCGGCGACCAGCCCGGCACCGGTGTTCTCCTCGTGGCCGATGACGATCACTTGGCCGACGTGCCCCTGCGGCCCCGGGGTGAGGTCGACTGCGACACGGTCCCCGCCGCCGGTGTCACCGAAGACGATCCAGCCCGGCGATCCGACGAGCCCCTGCACGGCGTCCTCCGGCCCCGTCTCGACCGCCTCCATGGCGCCGAACTGCCACAGCACGTGCCGGGAGGCCGCGTCGGCGACGTACACCTCGTCGAGGGCGAGGAGCTCGCAGCCGATGGTGTCGTACGGCTCCCGGTAGTCGTCCCCGTCCTCATATCGATTCTGGACGATCTGGTACAGGGCCCTCAGCTCGGCGGGCAGCGGCACGCCCAGGCGCGCCTCGGCCGCTGCGATCTCCTCCTCGGAGGCGCCCACCGCGTCCGGGTGCCGTTCGCGAAGAGTGCGCCGCAGCAGTCCCACGTCGGCGGACGGAGCGGGCCGCGCGCCCGGCACCGGATCGGGCAGGCGGCGCACCGGCTCGGGCAGTGCCCCGTCCGCGAGGAGAAGTGTGCCCGGGTGCGCGGTCGCGACACCCGGCTCCGCGGAGGAGCACGGACTGATCACATGCAGCCGGACACCGCCAGGAGCGGAAGACGCCTCTACGACGAAGGAGACACCGTCGCCCCCGCTCTCCTCGAGCGCGTTCACGATCCGACCCACCGCGTCGAACTGATCCTGGTTGTCGGAGACTTGTGAGGCCTGCCCCGGCTGCGGCGGCCGGTACGGCAGTGGAACACTCCATGCCCCGGGACTGATCTGCCCCGCCACATGCCCGCCGGGCGCGGAGAGCGTCTCCGCGTGGGCGGCGTGCAGGAGACGCAGCAAAGGCTGCCAGGTGGTGAAGTCATGGAGCGAGGGCACGAGAAGACCTCCTGAAGATGTGCTCGCCGATTCTGGATCAAGGGTCGGGCGCTGACCACACGGGGCCTCCACCGGGCGGAAGCGGTACCCGGCGGTCGGGGTGTCGGCGCCGGCCGGGACGCGGCTCGGCCGGCGGACCGGTTACAGCAGGACGAGCAGCCTGGTCCCCGGGACCAGCTTCCGGTTGACCGAGGTCGACTGGACGAACACCGTGTAGGTCTCGTTGCTCCCCGGCGTCACCGTGACCTCCGTCGACGGCAGACCCAGGAGCTGCCGGGCGGCGGGACCTGTGAACACCTTCCCGGTCGTCCGGCCGGTGGCCGGGTCCTTCTCCGCCACGGCGATCTGCTTGTTGGCCTGGATCTTCTCGCGCTTGGACAGCTCGTAGAAGGCGCAGCCGGTCCTGTACGGATGCCCGGCGCCGGTGACGAAGTCGCGGATGGACGTCCGCCCGTCCACCGGGATCAGGACGTACTTGCCGGCGTCCAGGGCGCGGAGGCTGGACTTCACGTCCGCCGCGCTGAGGTCCTGGCCCATCGCGAAGAGGTCCCTGGTGCCGCGCACGCCCTGCTCCCGGTCCCGCAGGAACTTCGTGGCGGCCGTCTTGACGACGCCGATCGCCTCCTCGACGCCCTGGTCCGAGTCCGCGTCCCAGATCGAGATGTTGCCCGTCGGGAAGCCGTACTGCTGGGCGGTGCGCTTGGCCAGGGAGTTCGGCACCATGATGGCCGAGGTCCAGTGGTCCGGCAGGTTGTCCATCTTGTCCGCGATCCGGCTCCGCCACGTGTCCAGGACGGCACGGCCGTCGGGAAGGTGGTCGTGGCGCGCGCCCGTCGTGTCGGCGCCGGAGGCGTTCTCCTCGCCGTCGGTGACGACGACCTGGAGGAAGCTGTGCTCGCCGTACTCCTCCCATATGTGACCGAGGTCGTCGAGCGCCTTCACCGACGCCTGGATCAGTGCCGTCGCGCCGTTCTCGACGGTGTACAGCCCCCGCATGGACGGCAGGTGCTTGACGTCCATGTCCCACACCAGGTTCTCGACCAGGTGGTCGAAGGCGTAGAGGCTGATCCGGGTCTCGTGGCCGAGCCGGTCGGACTCCTCCGCCAGCCCCTTCACGAACTCGTCGACCACACGGACGAGTTGCTCCGAGTGGTCGCGCATCGAGCCGGACTTGTCGATGACCAGAGCGACGTGGTTCACGAAGTGCTTCTTGAGCCGGTCCTTCACCGTAGCGCTCATCGTGTCGATCCCCTTTTCCTGGTGGGGCCCCAACGCCCTTTTCCGCAGGCAGACATGGCCTGCCGAGGGTGAACCCCGGCAGGACCCCGGTCCGTCCAGATGATGGCTCCACCTTATGGAGGAGCACTGACAACGCATGCCGAGCCGCGGTGCCGGAGGCTCGACCCGCCCGGTCGGAAGCGGTCGCACCCGCGGTGGATCGGAGGACGCACTGAGGGAGGGC
>NZ_MUNH01000554.1:0-7251 GCF_002154615.1 Streptomyces recifensis | reverse complement strand
GCTGGCGTGCTCGCGCGAGCGCGCCAGCTTGCGGCGGACCAGTTCCGCGTCGAGACGGCGGCGTGCGACTCCTGCCACGTTCGGTTCAGCTCCTGCTCAGGTCTTCGTGCGTCGGTACGGGCGGTGCGGGCGTGGGCCTCACCGGGGGGCGGGTGCCGGACGGTCCGGGCGGGCGTCGAGCGCGTCCAGCGCGTCGCGCAGCCCCCGGTGTACATCCTCGTACACGCCGAGGTGTCCCTCGGTGGGCAGGTGGTCGGCGTCGGCCAGCCGGGCCAGGCGGGCGTCGGTCCCGGCGTCCCCGGTGGGGGTGCGGGGGACGGCAAGCGGCGCCGGGGCCGCGGGGTCGGACTCGGGCGCCGGGGGCCCGGACTCGGGCGCCGGGGGCCCGGACTCGGGCGCGGACTCGCTCATGCCCAGACGCTACCGCGAAGCCCTGGGGTACCGTCGTGCGCGATGGCCACGATCGAGGAGTGCCGTACGGCACTGGAGAAGCTTTCGGACAGCATGAGCGGCGCCGAGGGCGACGTCGGCGCGGCCGCCGCGCTGGAC
Source organism: Streptomyces recifensis (assembly GCF_002154615.1). NCBI lineage: Bacteria > Bacillati > Actinomycetota > Actinomycetes > Kitasatosporales > Streptomycetaceae > Streptomyces > Streptomyces recifensis. The sequence continues at coordinate 6,702 of NZ_MUNH01000554.1, read as the reverse complement.
CGCTCGGTGAGCTGCCATGTCACCGACCTGGACGTCACCTTCGCCGGCCGCATGAGAGGCGGCCGGATCGAGGTGGCCGAGACCCTGCCGGGCCCGCCGGGGGAGCGGGCCCAGATCCGGCTGGCGCTGACCGGGGACGACCTGGTGGCCCTGGTGGACGGCGAGCTGGACTTCGCCTCCGCCTGGGGTTCGGGCCGGGTCAGACTGGAGGCGGGTCTGATGGACCTGTTCCGGCTCAGGAAGCTGCTGTGACCTTCGCCGTCCGCGCCTTGCGGGCGGCGGGCACGACCAGCGGGGTCCCGGTCTCGGGGTCGTCGATGACCTGGCAGCGCAGCCCGAAGACCCGCTCGACCAGGTCGGCGGTGACGATCTCGTTCGGCGCGCCCTCGGCGATGACCTCGCCGCCGCGCAGGGCGATGAGGTGCGTGGCGTAGCGCGCCGCGTGGTTGAGGTCGTGCAGGACAGCGACCAGGGTGCGCCCCTGGGTCTCGTGCAGCTCGGCACAGAGGTCGAGCACGTCGATCTGGTGCTGGATGTCGAGGTAGGTGGTCGGTTCGTCCAGGAGCAGCAGCGGGGTCTGCTGGGCGAGGGCCATGGCGATCCAGACGCGCTGGCGCTGGCCGCCGGAGAGTTCGTCCACGTACCGCTCGGCGAGTTCCGCGACGCCGGTCTGCGCCATGGACTCCTGGACCACCCGCTCGTCCTCGGCCGACCACTGGCGCAGCAGCCCCTGGTGCGGGTAGCGGCCCCGGCCGACGAGGTCGGCGACGGTGATGCCGTCGGGCGCGATGGAGGACTGCGGGAGCAGGCCCAGGGTGCGGGCGACCTTCTTGGCCGGCAGCGACTGGATGGCCTGCCCGTCGAGCAGCACCCGGCCCTCGGCCGGCTTCAGCATCCGCGACAGCGCCCGCAGGAGGGTGGACTTGCCGCACGCGTTGGGGCCGACGATCACGGTGAAGGAGTTGTCGGGTATCTCCACCGACAGCCGCTCGGCGATGACGCGCTGTTCGTAGGCGAGGGTGACGTTCTCGGCGGACAGGCGGTTCACGGTGCTGGTACTCCTCGGAGTGTTCGACTTCGGTCCGCTCGTTTCGGTGCTCATACCCGGCCCGCCCGGCGCTCGCCGACCAGCAGCCACAGCAGGTAGGCGCCGCCGACAACACCGGTGACCACGCCGACGGGCAGCTGGTCGGCGCCGAAGAGACGCTGGCAGACCCAGTCGGCGGTGACCAGCAGACCGGCGCCCATGCACAGGGACGGTACGAGGTTGGGGCCCGGCGAGCGGGTCAGCCGCCGGGCGAGCTGCGGCGCGGTGAGGGCGACGAAGCCGACGGGGCCCGCGGCGGCGGTGGCGGCGGCGGTGAGCAGGACGGCGCCGACCATCAGCACCAGCCGTACCCGGTGCACCCGCACCCCGAGGGCGTACGCGACGTCATCGCCCATCTCCAGCATGCGCAGACCCCGCCCGCCCGCGAGGACCACGGGGACGACGACCGCGCACAGGGTCAGCAGCGGCCAGACCTGGGTCCAGTCCCGGCCGCTGAGGGAGCCCGTCATCCACACCACCGCGCGGGCGGCGTCGACGATGTCGGCCTTGGTGATCAGGTAGCCGTTGACGGCGGTGAGCACGGCGGAGACCCCGATGCCGACCAGGACCAGCCGGTATCCGTGCACCCCCTGCTTCCAGGCGAGCAGATAGATACCGAGGCCCGTGACCAGGCCGCCGATCAGCGCGCCCGCGGTCACGGCGGCGGCACTGCCGGAGAACAGCACGATCATCACCAGGGCGCCCGCGGTGGAGCCCTGGGCGAGGCCGAGCACGTCGGGGCTGCCCAGCGGGTTGCGGGAGATCGACTGGAACAGTGCCCCGCCGAGCCCCAGCGACGCGCCGACCAGCAGTCCGACCAGCAGCCGGGGCAGCCGCAGTTCGTTGACGATGAAGTCCTGGTACGGGTTGCCGTTCCCGACGAGGGTCCGCAGCACGTCCATGGCGGGGATGTGGGCGTCGCCGGTGCCGATCAGGGCCACGCCCGCGGCCAGCACGGCGACCAGCAGCAGGACGACGACGATCAGGGAGCGCAGGTCCAGGCGCAGCGAGAGCCCGCCGGGGGTGCGCACCGCACGGCTCCGGGAGAGTGTCTTCACAGTTGCGCCGTCCTCCGCCGTCGTACGAGAAAGATGAAGACCGGGCCGCCGATCAGCGCGGTGATGATGCCGACCTGGATCTCGGCGGGCCGGGCGACGAGCCGGCCGACGATGTCGGCGCCGAGCAGCAGCACGGGTGACAGCACGGCGGCGTACGGAAGAATCCAGCGCAGGTCGGGCCCGGTGAAGGAGCGCACCACGTGCGGCACCATCAGGCCGACGAACATGATCGGGCCGCAGGAGGCGGTCGCGGCGCCGCACAGCACGGTCGCCGCCAGCATGGCCAGCGCGCGGGTGCGGTTGAGGTGGGCGCCAAGCGCGCGGGCGGTGTCGTCGCCCATCTCCATGGCGTTCAGGGGCCGGGCCAGGGCCAGCGAGAGGACCATGCCGGCCAGCAGGAACGGCAGCACCTGCACGATGGTCCGGTCGTCGGCGGAGTCCAGCGAGCCGACGGTCCAGAAGCGCATCCGGGACAGCGCCTCGTCGTCCGTGATCATCACGGCCTGGAGGTACCCGTACAGCGCGGCCCCGATCGCGGTGCCGGCCAGCGCGAGCCGTACCGGGGTGGCACCCCGCGTGCCGCCGAGGAACCACACCAGCGCGCCCACCGCGGCCGCACCGGCGAAGGCGAACCAGACGTAACCGCTGAGCGAGGTCACGCCGAAGAAGGTGATGGCGGTGACGACGGCCGCCGAGGCGCCCGCGTTGATGCCCAGCAGGCCGGGGTCGGCCAGCGGGTTGCGGGTGAGCGCCTGGAGCACCGAGCCGGACAGCCCGAACGCGGCCCCGGCCAGCAGTCCGAGGACGGTCCGGGAGATCCGGTCCCGTACGACGATGTCGGCGTAGGTCCCGCTGTCATGGAATAGCCCGTGCCAGACGAGGTCCGGCGCCAGCGATTTGGCGCCGACTCCGATGCTCGCCATGGCGACCAACGCCAGCAGCACGACGGCCAGGAGCAGCCCGAGGGCGCGCGCCAGCTGTCGCTTCGGGGGCGCGGGGGCGGTTTCCGCGCGCTGTTCCGGACGACTCTCGACCAACACGGGGTTAGGTTAGCCTATCCTGCCATTCGGTCTCGATCCCGCCCAGCCGACGGAGCCTCAGAGACCCAGCCTGGCCAGCGCCTTCTCCGCGTCCAGCGAGCAGGTGCCGTCCCCGGCCGCCGTCCAGGCCGCCGCGCACAGCGCCCGCAGACCGTCCAACTCGGTCCCCTCGCCCGACAGCTCCAGGTGACCCGAACCGGCCGTGGCGGTCCAGCCCCCGCAGCGGAAGCCCCCGCCGTCCTCCGTCACCGCCGGCTGACCGGTGAGCAGGCCGCGCAGATCGGCGTCGACGTAGGTAGGCCGGTGCTGCGGCGGCGCGGCGAGCAACTGGGCGCCGTCGGTGACGCCGGTCAGCACCAGCAGCGAGTCGACCTCGCCGTTGCAGGCACCCTCGATGTCGGTGTCCAGCCGGTCCCCGACCACCAGCGGCCGCTTGGCGCCGGTGCGCAGGATGGTCTCCTTGTGCATCGGGGGCAGCGGCTTGCCCGCCACCTGCGGCTCGGCACCGGTCGCGATCCGGACGACCTGCACGGCCGCGCCGTTGCCCGGCGCGATGCCCCGCCCGCTCGGGATGGTCAGGTCGGTGTTGGACGCGAACCACGGCACCCCGCGCGCCACCGCGTACGACGCCTCCGCGAACCGTCCCCACGGGAAGTCCGGGCCGCCGTAACCCTGCGCCACCGCCGCCGGGTCGTCGTCCGCCGAGTCCACCGGGGTGAGCCCGCGCTCGCGCAGCGCCACCCGCAGCCCCTCGCCGCCGATCACCAGCACCTTCGCCCCGGCCGGCACCTGCTCGCTGATCAGCCGGGCCACCGCCTGCGCGGAGGTGATCACGTCCTCCGCACCGGTCGGTATGCCCAGCTCCGTCAGGTGCCCGGCCACCGCGTCCGGGGTGCGGAGCGCGTTGTTGGTGACATACGCGAGGTGCATGCCGTCGGCACGGGCTTCGGCCAGCGAGTCCACGGCGTGCGCGATGGCCTCACCGCCCGCGTACACCACCCCGTCCAGGTCGAGCAGCGCCGTGTCGTACGCCTCGTGCAGGGGCCGCTCACTGCCCTCGGGGCTCGTCCTGACGCTCCGGCTCATCCGTATCGCTCCTCGTTCGACGCTCTTTCCCCCGATCATCCCGCAACGCGCCCGCACACGTACGATGCCGGGATGAACATCGCAGGTCACTCGGAAGCAATGGTGCCCCGAGGTCTGGAACTGACCCCGTTCCGCGGCCTTCGTTACGACCCCGAACGGGTCGGCAGCCTGGCCTCCGTCACCTCCCCGCCGTACGACGTGGTGGTACGCCCCGACGGCCTGCACCACCTCCAGGACGCCGACCCGTACAACATCGTCCGGCTGATCCTGCCCCAGGCCGACACGCCCGACATCCGGAACGAACAGGCCGCGGACACCCTGCGCCGCTGGCTCGCCTCGGGCATCCTCGCCCCCGACCCGGTCCCCGCCCTGTACGTGTACGAGCAGCAGGACGTGGACGGAGTGCTCCAGCGCGGTGTCATCGGCGCCCTGCGCGTCTCGGAACCGGAGGACGGCGTCGTCCTCCCCCACGAGGACGTGATGGACCCCGTGGTCGCCGACCGCGCCGGTCTGATGCGCGCCACCCGCGCCAACCTGGAACCCCTGCTGCTGACCTACCGCGGCGACGGCGCCACCTCGGAGGCCGTCGAGCGCACGGCGAAGCTCCCGCCCCTGCTGACGACCACCACGGAGGACGGCGTACGGCACCGTCTGTGGAGCGTCACCGACCCGGCCGAGCTGGCCCTCGTCCGCGAGGACCTCGCCCAGCACCAGGCCCTCATCGCCGACGGCCATCACCGCTGGGCCACCTACCGCCTGCTCCGCGCCGAGCAGCCCTCCCCCGGTCCCTGGGACCTGGGCCTCGTCCTGCTGGTCGACACCGTCCGCTACCCGCTGCGCGTCCGCGCCATCCACCGCCTGCTGCACGGCCTGCCCGTGGCGGACGCCCTGGCCGCCGTGGGCGACCTGTTCCGGGTACGGCACCTCACGGTCCCGCTGCCCGAGGCGCTGGAGGCGCTCGCGGAGGCGGCCGCCGAGGGCAACGCCTTCCTGCTCGCGGGCGACGGCGGCTTCCACCTGCTGGACAGCCCGGACCCGGCCCTGCTGGACCGCACCGTACCGGCCGGCCACCCGCCCGCCTGGCGCTCCCTGGACGCGACGGTCCTGCACGCCGTGCTCCTCGAGCACGTCTGGCGTGTCCCCGAGGACTCCCCCGCGCACATCGCCTACATCCACGACACGGCGGCCACCGTCGACAAGGCGGAACGCGGCGGGAGCACGGCGGTGCTGCTGCACCCGGTACGCGAGGAGGTCGTGCGCGAGCTGGCCCGGCAGGGGGTGACGATGCCGCGGAAGTCGACGTCGTTCGGCCCCAAGCCGGCGTCGGGGCTGGTGCTGCGGGTGGTGGACATCTGAGGGCCGCTCCGGCTGGTTCCGGGCACGAAAAAAGGGCGGGACCGCTGGGGTCCCGCCCTTCCTTCGTGTACTTCCACGCCGCCGGGATCAGTCCTCGGTGGTGTCCTTGATCTGGACGATCTTCGGCTCGTCGGCCTCGGGCGCTTCCTCGTCCGTCGGCTCGTCCTCGGCCGCGGGCTCGTCCTCGTCCGCGGGCTCGTCGTCCGTGGTGGTGTTCTCGTCCACCACGACCGTCACCACGGTCTCGGTCTCGGCGTCGTCCTCGTCCATCGCGTCGACGAACTCGACACCGTCCAGCTCGGCCAGCCGGTCGGAGGCGTCGGTGCTGCCGTCGCGGTCGGCCTCGACGGCCTTGGCGAACCACTCCCGCGCCTCGCCCTCCCGGCCGACGGCCAGCAGGGCGTCCGCGTAGGCGTAGCGCAGCCGGGCGGTCCAGGGCTGGATGGAGTTGGAGGCCAGCTCCGGGCTCTGGAGGGTGACGATGGCCGCGTCGAGCTGGTCCATGTCACGCCGGGCACCGGCGGCGACGAGCCGCATCTCGACCTGGCCGGCCTTGTCCAGCTTCTGCACCTCGGGGGCACCGGCCATGTCCAGCGCCTTCTCCGGACGCCCGAGCCCACGCTCGCAGTCGGCCATCACGGGCCACAGCTCGGTGTTGCCGGTCATCCGGCGGGCGGCACGGAACTCGGCCAGGGCCTCGCTGTACTTCTGGGTCGCGTAGGCGGCGAAGCCGGCGGCCTCACGGACCGCGGCCACGCGGGACGCCAGACGCAGGGCCACCCTGGAGTAGCCGTAGGCGCCCTCGGGGTCCTCGTCGATGAGCCGCGCGACCATCACCAGGTTCCTGGCGACGTCCTCGGCGAGCGTCTTCGGGAGGCTCTGCAGCTCCTGGCGGACGTCCTTGTCGATCTCGTCGCCGGTGACGTCGTCCGGGATCGGGAGGCGCTTGATCGGCTCGCGGTCGCGGTCCCGCTCGTCACGGCCACGGTATCCGCCACGGTCGTCCCGGCGGTCGTCACGACCCCGGTACCCACCGCGCTCACCCGGCCGGGCGCCACGGTCGTCACGGCCCCGG
>NZ_MUNH01000553.1:0-17261 GCF_002154615.1 Streptomyces recifensis | reverse complement strand
CACCAGGCCGGCCTGGTGCAGCTCGCCCAGGTGGCGGATGCGCTCCGCGATGTCGGCCGGGTCCCGCCGGGGCGCCGCCGGGATCGCGGGGACGGCGCCTCTCGTCCGTACCGCCGCGAGGACGGCCGCCGCGAACGGCAGCGACTCGTGCACCGGCCCGTAGCCGAGCCCGAAGACGACGGTCGCCGCGTCCTGGTCGGGCGGTACCGGGTCGGCGGCGCCCGAGGGGTCGTTCGGCAGCAGCCGCAGGTACCCCTCGAACGCCTCCGGTGAGCGCCACTCCACCCCGCCGAGGTCCGCGACCGCGAACCTCTGGTCGCCCGCCTTCCACTTCGCCGACGACGCCCCCGTCCACGACCAGCGAAAACGCACCGAGGTCCCGTCGAAGGACGCCTTGCCGTCGTACGCCTTGAAGCGGAGCGGTGCCTCGGGGGCGCCGACCAGATACCGGTCGGCGGGACCGGACCCGGTCAGCGCGGCCTTCAGCTCGTCGGCGTAGTACTCGGCCAGCGTCTCCCGCTCGGCCGGCAGGACCAGCCGGTACGGGTCCAGGCCCTCGGGAAGCTGGCCGGCCGCGGCCTCCAGCAGCGGGTCGGCTCCGGCGCGCGGCTGGAGGCGCAGCACGACGGTGCCCCGTCTGCCCTCGGCCAGGCTCACGCCCTCCAGCGCGGCGAGCGGCACCCGGCGTTCACCGAGCGCCTGGAAGAGTTTCGGTGTGCGTATCCCCCGTTCGTAACGGATGAGCACGGAGTCTGAGTCGAACTCCCAGACGGCATGAAAACCCGCCAGTACGTCACCCATGCGGCTCATCGTATGCGGCACTTGTCCCTCCGTCGCCACCCGCGCGGACCGCACTTCCTGCTGTTTCTACGCGCGTCCCGCGGCGGGCGCGTCCGGCACGTCGGCCCGGCACGCCTCGTCCCCGCGGGCGCACGTCACCGAGCCGTACGCCCCCACGCCGACCTCGGCGAGGTTGCGCAGGCTGTCCGTGCCCGGCTGGAAATAACCGGCGTGGCCCTGCGCGTCGCGCGAGGACAGCACCCGCGCGCCGAACGCGCGGGACACCGGGTCGGCGCCGTGCCCGAGCCCGCCGACCTCCAGATACGGCACGTCCTGCACCCAGTCGGTGGCGTCCCGCATCGCCCACACCCGCGCGGTGCGGTTCAGGTGGGCGGCGCTGGCCGCCCGCATGCCGGGGCTCGCGGCCACGGCGATGTCACTGACCCGGCGGGGCATGGCGGGCGCGGCGACCCCGCAGACCACCGAGCCGTAGCTGTGGCAGAACATCGACACCTCGGCCCGGCCGGGCAGCGCGCGCAGCAGCGCGTTCAGCCGGACGGCGCCGTCCACCGCGCGCATCGCGGTCGCCGCGTCCACCCCGAGCCCGGCGGGCGCGGTGTAGTCGGCCCAGGCGATCACGGCGGTCCGGGTCGCGGGCGCGGCCTGCCGCTCGGCGGAGTACAGCGACTTGGCCATGCCGACCGGAGCGCTGTAGGGGCGGTAGGACTTCTCGAAGGTCAGCAGGTCGGTGTCGACACCGGGCACCACCACGGAGATCCGCTGCGCCCGGCGCAGGTCGCCGAAGACCTCGGCGATCCGGCCCGAACCCTCGGGGTCGAAGGCGAGGATGTGCCGCTCCGGCCGCATCAGCGCCTCGTACCGGTGCATCCGGCGGGCCGCGTCCTGCTGGCCGGCGGTACTGAGCCGGTTGTCGTGCACGCGGCGCGACTCCACGTCCCGCTCCCGCTCCAGCGCCACCCGGTTGGCCTCGTAGCGCAGCGAGACGGGTGCGCCGTTCATGTTGCCCACCGCCAGCGGGTAGCGCGTCGCCAGGTCGTGGCGGTCGTACGGGGTGAGCGAACCGAAGAAGCGGGCCAGCTTCGCCGGGGCGGTCTTCGCCGGGTCCGGCAGCGGCTTGCCGTGCACGCTGTCACGCACCCACGCGGAGAGGGACGACCGCAGCGCGGTCGACTCACGGTGGGTGTGCTGCGCCGTCCACCCGGTGGTCGCGAGCATCACGAACACGACGGCCAGGGCGAGCAGGGCGCGCCAAACGCTGAGCTGGGGGGAAATGCCGAAGGAAGTCACTGGGAGGACACACTAGGAGAACGGAAGGGTCTCGGGTCAATCGAGTGGCCGGGATCACGTTTCGTGCGCCGGGATCGGGACACGAACGATCTTTCTAAACGATCTCGTCCGTTCCGCCAACGATTTCAGGCCGCGCGCCAGTTCCCCGTCAGCGCCGGGCCCACCTGATCGAGGTACGCGGCCGTCAGCCCCCGGATGGCCGCCAGACTGAAGTCGTCCCCGGTGCTCCACTGCCGCTCGGTGACCCGGATCACCCCGGCGAACACCGCCACCGCGAGCCGCGGCCGGGGGTCGGCGTCCACGTCGACGCCCTCGCGCTCCGCGAGCAGCCCGGCGATGGTCTGCTCGGTCGCCGCCGACCGGCGCAGATGCGCGGCGAGCAGTGCGGGCGTGGACTCGATCATGCGGTACATCCGCAGATACAGCTCGACCGGTACGACCGACTCCACGGTCTCCCGTATGTCGTCCCAGCCCTCCAGCACGGCCTGCCTGAGCGCCTCCATCGGCGGCTCGTGCGGCGGCCGGGCGCGGACGGCGGCGACGAAGTGGGCCTCCGTCATCTCCTGCACGGCGAAGGCCGCGTCCTCCTTGCCCGCGAAGTAGCGGAAGAAGGTGCGCTGCGAGACGTCGACCGCCTCGGCGATCTCGTCGACGGTGGTCCGCTCGTACCCCTGGGTGGTGAACAGTTCGAGAGCGGCGCGCACCAGCGCCTCGCGGGTACGCCGCTTCTTGCGCTCGCGCAGCGTCTCCATGGCCTCTCCCTGTACGTCCTTCCTGATCAGAGTATGCGGTCGGGTGAACACCGGGCACATGTCAGCCGCTGACGTGTGAATGCGTTTGTCAACTGTCAGCGACTGTCACTAGCCTCATTACATGACTAGTCAGACCACCATCGACAAGACGGGACCGGAGGACGGGTCACCCACCGATGCGTCGCCGCGGCCCTCCTCGGGACTGCGCGGGCACCCCTGGTTCACCCTGATCACCGTCGCCGTGGGCGTCATGATGGTGGCCCTGGACGGCACCATCGTCGCCATCGCCAACCCGGCCATCGCCAAGGACCTGCACGCGAGCTTCTCGGACGTGCAGTGGATCACCAACGCCTACTTCCTCGCCCTCGCGGTCGCCCTGATCACCGCGGGCAAGCTCGGTGACCGCTTCGGACACCGGCAGACCTTCCTCATCGGCGTGACCGGCTTCGCGCTGGCCTCCGGTGCCATCGGGCTGTCCGACAGCATCCCGATGGTCGTCACCTTCCGGGTTCTCCAGGGCCTGTTCGGCGCCCTGCTGATGCCGGCCGCGCTCGGCCTGCTGCGGGCCACCTTCCCGGCCGAGAAGCTCAACATGGCGATCGGCATCTGGGGCATGGTCATCGGCGCCTCCACCGCGGGCGGCCCGATCCTCGGCGGTGTGCTGGTGCAGCACGTCAACTGGCAGTCTGTGTTCTTCATCAACGTGCCCGTCGGCCTGCTCGCCCTGCTGCTCGGCACGCTGATCCTGCTCGACCACCGCGCGGAGAACGCCCCGCGCTCCTTCGACCTGCTCGGCATCGCGCTGCTGTCCGGCGCCATGTTCTGCCTGGTCTGGGCGCTGATCAAGGCCCCCACCTGGGGCTGGGGCGACGGCCGCACCTGGGGCTTCATCGGCGCCTCGGCGCTGCTCTTCGTGGTCTTCGCCTGGTGGGAGACGCGGGTCGCGGAACCGCTGATCCCGCTCACCCTGTTCCGCTCGGTCCCGCTGTCGGCGGGCGTGGTGCTGATGGTGATGATGGCCATCGCCTTCATGGGCGGCCTGTTCTTCGTGACCTTCTACCTGCAGAACGTGCACGGTCTCAGCCCGGTCGACGCCGGCCTGCACCTGCTCCCGCTCACCGGCATGATGATCGTCGGCTCCCCGCTGGCCGGCTTCGCCATCACCAAGCTGGGCCCGCGCATCCCGCTCGCGGGCGGCATGACGCTCACCGCGGTCGCCATGTACGGCATGTCCACCCTGAAGGCGGACACCGGCAGCGCGACCATGTCGATCTGGTTCGCCCTGCTCGGCCTCGGCCTCGCCCCGGTCATGGTCGGCGCCACCGAGGTCATCGTCGGCAACGCCCCGATGGCCCTGTCCGGTGTCGCGGGCGGTCTCCAGCAGGCCGCCATGCAGATCGGCGGCAGCCTCGGCACCGCCGTACTGGGCGCCGTCATGGCCTCCAAGGTCGACAACGACCTTCCGGGCAACTGGACCGGCGCGGGCCTGCCCCCGCTGACCCCCGCTCAGCTCGACCAGGCGTCCCAGGCCGTCCAGGTGGGCGTCGCCCCGGTCACGAAGCAGATGCCCCCGGCGATCATCGCCAAGGTCACCGACGTCGCCCACGACACCTTCATCTCCGGCATGAGCCTCGCCTCGCTGGTGGCGGCGGGCGTGGCGGCGGTCGCCATCCTGGTGGCCCTCCTGACCCGCCGAGGCGTGAACGCGGAGGCGGGCGCGGGGGTGGGCCACATCTAGGACCGGGTGGCCGGTGGCTTTCCGGGGCGCGGGGAACCGCGCGGCCGGCCCCGACGGACCCGTGGCCGCGTGATCACCGAAGCGAATCGGTGATCACGCGGCCACGCCCAGGCCGCGCAGCGCTACGCGTCTCCTCCGGCAGCGCCGGGCGCCGCCGCCTTCACGTCGAGCAAGCGGTACCGGTCGATGGCCTGCTTCAGCACGGACCGGTCCACCTTCCCCTCCTTCGCCAGCTCCGTCAGCACGGCCACCACGATCGACTGCGCGTCGATGTGGAAGAACCGCCGAGCAGCCCCGCGCGTGTCCGCGAACCCGAACCCGTCCGCGCCGAGCGACTGGTAAGGCCCCGGCACCCACCGCGCGATCTGGTCCGGCACCGACCGCATCCAGTCGGACACCGCCACGAACGGCCCCTCCGCCCCGCCGAGCTTGCGCGTCACGAACGGCACCCGCTGCTCCTCCTCGGGGTGCAGCATGTTGTGCTCCTCGCAGGCCACCGCCTCCCGGCGCAGCTCGCTCCAGGAGGTCGCCGACCAGACGTCCGCCCGGACGTCCCACTCGTCGGCGAGGATCTGCTGCGCCTGAAGTGCCCACGGCACCGCGACACCGGAGGCCATGATCTGCGCCGGGACCGACCCGCCGGAGCCCTCCCTCAGCCGGTGGACGCCCTTGAGGATGCCCTCCACGTCCACGCCGGCCGGCTCGGCCGGATGCTGGATCGGCTCGTTGTAGACGGTGAGGTAGTAGAAGACGTCCTCGCCGTGCGGGTGTTCCTCGTCCCCGCCGTACATCCGCCGCAGCCCGTCCTGGACGATGTGCGCGATCTCGTACCCGTACGCCGGGTCGTAGGCCACGCAGGCCGGGTTGGTGGAGGCGAGGAGCTGGGAGTGGCCGTCCGCGTGCTGGAGGCCCTCGCCGGTCAGGGTCGTGCGGCCCGCGGTCGCGCCCAGGACGAAACCGCGCGAGAGCTGGTCGGCCATCTGCCAGAACTGGTCGCCGGTGCGCTGGAAACCGAACATCGAGTAGAAGACGTAGACCGGGATCAGCGGCTCGCCGTGGGTGGCGTAGGCCGAGCCGGCCGCGATCAGGGAGGCCGTACAGCCCGCCTCGGAGATGCCGTCGTGCAGCATCTGGCCGGTGGGGGACTCCTTGTAGGCGAGCAGCAGCTCACGGTCCACCGACTCGTACTGCTGGCCGAGCGGGTTGTAGATCTTCGCGCTCGGGAAGAACGAGTCCATGCCGAAGGTGCGGTACTCGTCCGGCGCGATCAGTACGAACCGCTTGCCGATCTCCTTGTCCCGCATGAGGTCCTTCAGCAGTCGCACAAACGCCATGGTGGTGGCGATGGACTGCTGGCCCGACCCCTTCTTCACACTCGCGTACGCCTTCTCGTCGGGCAGGGCGAGCGGCTCGGAGCGCACGACGCGCGTGGGCACGTAACCCCCGAGCGACTTGCGCCGGTCGTGCATGTACTGCATCTCCTCCGAGTCCCGGCCGGGGTGGTAGTACGGCGGGGCGCCGGACTCCAACTCCTTGTCGGAGATCGGCAGGTGCAGCCGGTCGCGGAAGCCCTTCAGGTCGTCGACCGTCAGCTTCTTCATCTGGTGGGTGGCGTTGCGGCCCTCGAAGTTGGGGCCCAGTGTCCAGCCCTTGACCGTCTTGGCCAGGATGACCGTCGGCTGGCCCTTGTGCTCCTTGGCCGCCTTGAACGCCGCGTAGATCTTGCGGTGGTCGTGGCCGCCGCGGCCCAGGTGCAGGATCTGGTCGTCGGTCATGTTCTCGACCATGGCGCGCAGCCGGTGGTCGTCACCGAAGAAGTGGTCCCGGATGTAGGCGCCGGACTCGGTGGCGTACGTCTGGAACTGGCCGTCCGGGGTGGTGTTCATCCGGTTGACCAGCACGCCGTCCCGGTCCTGGGCCAGCAGCGGGTCCCAGCTCCGGTCCCACACCAGCTTGATCACGTTCCAGCCGGCGCCCCGGAACTGCGACTCCAGCTCCTGGATGATCTTGCCGTTGCCGCGCACCGGGCCGTCGAGGCGCTGGAGGTTGCAGTTGACCACGAAGGTCAGGTTGTCGAGGCCCTCGCGGGCGGCGATGGAGAGCTGGCCCAGGGACTCCGGCTCGTCCATCTCGCCGTCGCCGAGGAACGCCCACACGTGCGAGGCCGAGGTGTCGGCGATGCCGCGTGCCTCCATGTACCGGTTCATCCGCGCCTGGTAGATGGCGCCGAGCGGGCCGAGGCCCATCGAGACGGTCGGGAACTCCCAGAAGCCCGGCATCGAGCGCGGGTGGGGGTAGCTGGACAGCCCGTCCGGGAACTTGGAGTGCTCCTGGCGGAACCCGTCGAGCTGGTTCTCCGAGAGCCGGTCCAGCAGGTACGCGCGGGCGTAGATGCCCGGCGAGGCGTGGCCCTGGAAGAAGACCTGGTCGCCGCCGTCACCGCCGTCCTTGCCCCGGAAGAAGTGGTTGAAGCCCACGTCGTAGAGGGACGCGGAGGAGGCGAAGGTGGCGATGTGGCCGCCGACGCCGATGCCGGGGCGCTGGGCCCGCGAGACCATCACGGCCGCGTTCCAGCGGGTGGCGTTGAGGATGCGGCGCTCGATCTCCTCGTTGCCGGGGAAGAACGGCTCGCTCTTGGTGGGGATCGTGTTGACGTAGTCCGTGCTGCGCATCTCGGGCACGGCCACCCGCTTCTCGCGGGCCCGTTCGATCAGCCGCAGCATGAGATACCTGGCCCGCTCCCGGCCACGCTCGTCGACGGCGGCGTCGAGGGAGTCGAGCCACTCCTGCGTTTCCTCGGGATCGAAGTCAGGAACCTGACTCGGAAGGCCGCCAATGATGATCGGATTGCGATCGGAACCGGAAGCCACGCTGTTCCTTACCTGTCGGAGGGACCTGCCTACACCGTTCCCCATCGTGTACCTGGGGAACGCGGTACGTCATCCACTGGTGCTCCTCGTTCCCCCGCGCCCCCGGCTCGCCACCCGGTCGGCCACCCGGATCGCCGCCCGGTCAAAACGACACGATACGCCCGCGGTGTGACGGGCATGGCAAAGTTGTTCGATGGGCGTATCGACGGATGATTCCGAAGTGCGCATACGGGGCACATCGGTGTGATGTGGTTCTCGGGGAAACGGGATACGGTGCCAGGAGTGGCGGCGAAGCGGCCCGGAACGTCACCGTTTCGGCGGTCAGGAGGGCCGGGTACTTGCGCGATCCGTCCCGCCCGTGTGGACTACGGCCAATGCTTCGCGCACGCGCGTGGCTCAGATATTCACCAAGACATGATCAGGAGGCAACCCGTGAGCGCGACCGCGGACCACGCGGAGGAGCGGACGAACCCTGCCGCCAGGCTGGGGTTCCAGCCCGGACAGGTGGTCCAGGAGATCGGCTACGACGAGGACGTCGATCAGGAGCTCCGCGAGGCCATCGAGGAAGCCGTCGAAGGCGACCTGATGGACGAGGAATACGACGACGTGGCCGACGCCGTTGTGCTGTGGTTCCGTGATGACGACGGAGACCTCACCGATGTACTCGTGGATGCCACCACGTACATCGAAGAGGGCGGCGCCATCCTGCTTCTGACGCCGAAGACCGGCCGTACGGGGTACGTGGAGCCGAGCGACATCTCGGAGGCCGCAACCACCGCAGGGCTGACCGCTTCGAAGAGCGTCAGCGTCGGCAAGGACTGGAGCGGCTCGCGTCTGGCGACGCCGAAGGCCGCCAAGTCCGGCAAGCGTTAGAAAGAACGCGTCATCGCCGCGCCGAGCGGGCCGGGACTCCCCGGTCCGCCCGGCGGTCCCGGCGTGATCGCTGCGTAGGGTGGAACCGGGCGAGTGACCCGCGCTCACCCGTACGGCTCAGCGAAGGGATGCAGGACGATGGCGCTCCAGGTCGGCGACGAGGCACCCGACTTCGAACTCAAGGACAACCACGGCCGCACCGTGCGGCTCTCCGACTTCCGGGGCGAGAAGAACGTGGTTCTCCTCTTCTACCCCTTCGCGTTCACCGGCGTCTGCACCGGTGAGCTCTGTGAACTGCGTGACAACCTTCCGCAGTTCACCGACCGCGACACCCAGTTGCTCGCCGTCTCCAACGACTCCATGCACACCCTGCGCGTCTTCGGCGAGCAGGAGGGCCTGGAGTACCCGCTGCTCAGCGACTTCTGGCCGCACGGCAACGTCAGCCGCGCCTACGGCGTCTTCGACGAGGACAAGGGGTGCGCCGTGCGCGGCACCTTCATCCTGGACAAGACGGGCACCGTGCGCTGGACCGTCGTCAACGGCCTGCCCGACGCCCGCGACCTGACGGACTACGTGAAGGCGCTCGACACCCTGTGAGGGCCCCGCGCGTCGCGGGAACCCGTCACTAGGATCGGCACGTTGATCCCATATCCGATGCACTACGGGGCTGTCGGCCCCTGGACACCACATGGAGGACCCGTGGGAGTCAGCCTCAGCAAGGGTGGCAACGTCTCGCTGACCAAGGAGGCTCCCGGCCTGACCGCCGTCATCGTCGGTCTGGGCTGGGACGTGCGCACCACGACCGGCACCGACTTCGACCTCGATGCCAGCGCACTGCTGCTGAACAACGCCGGCAAGGTGGGCAGCGACCAGAACTTCGTCTTCTTCAACAACCTCAAGAGCCCCGACGGCTCGGTCGAGCACACCGGCGACAACCTCACCGGTGAGGGCGAGGGCGACGACGAGCAGATCAAGGTCGACCTCGCCGCGGTCCCGGCCGACGTGGAGAAGATCGTCTTCCCGGTCTCGATCTACGAGGCCGAGAACCGCCAGCAGTCCTTCGGCCAGGTCCGCAACGCCTTCATCCGCGTCGTCAACCAGGCCGGCGGCCAGGAACTCGCGCGCTACGACCTCAGCGAGGACGCCTCCACCGAGACGGCCATGGTCTTCGGCGAGCTGTACCGCAACGGCCCGGAGTGGAAGTTCCGCGCCATCGGCCAGGGGTACGCCTCGGGTCTGCGCGGCATCGCCCAGGACTTCGGCGTCAACGTCTGACGCCGTACCGCTCGCACCTCCTCCGGCGCCGTTCCGCGTTTGCGGGCGGCGCCGGTGGCGCAGGAGAACCAAGAACACCACAGGGGAGGATCAGCATGGGTGTCACGCTCGCCAAGGGAGGCAATGTCTCCCTCTCCAAGGCCGCGCCGAATCTCACCAACGTCATGATCGGGCTCGGCTGGGACGCCCGCTCCACCACCGGCGCCCCCTTCGACCTGGACGCCAGCGCCCTGCTGTGCGGCGCCGGGAACCGGGTGCTCGGGGACGAGTACTTCGTCTTCTACAACCAGCTGACCAGCCCCGAGGGCTCGGTGGAGCACACCGGCGACAACCTCACCGGTGAGGGCGAGGGGGACGACGAATCGATTCTGGTGGACCTTTCCCGGGTGCCGCCGCAGTGCGAGAAGATCATTTTCCCGGTCTCGATCCATATGGCGGACGAGCGCAACCAGTCCTTCGGCCAGGTCGCCAACGCTTTCATCCGGGTGGTCAACCGGTCCGACGACCAGGAACTCGCCCGCTACGACCTCAGCGAGGACGCCTCCACCGAAACGGCCATGATCTTCGGCGAGCTCTACCGGTATCAGGGCGAATGGAAGTTCCGTGCGGTCGGACAGGGGTACGCGTCCGGACTTCGGGGCATCGCTCTAGACTTCGGAGTCAACGTTTCGTAAAGCCGGGTACGGCGGCGGGGGAGACCTTCCCCAGACAGCGTCTGGGAGGGGCCCCCAGAAGATGATGGGGTAGCCAGTGCTTCTGAAAACCTTCGGCTGGTCTTTCGCGATCACCGCGATCGGCCTGGTCGCGGCGGTCTTCTACGGGGGGTGGAAGGCCTTCGGCATCGTGGCGATCCTTTCCGTCCTCGAGATCTCGCTGTCCTTCGACAACGCGGTGGTCAACGCCGGAATCCTGAAGAAGATGAATGCCTTCTGGCAGAAGATCTTCCTCACCGTCGGCGTGCTCATCGCGGTCTTCGGCATGCGGCTGGTCTTCCCCGTCGTCATCGTCGCCATCAGCGCCAAGCTGGGCCCGATCGAGGCCGTCAATCTCGCGCTGAACAACAAGGACCGCTATCAGGAACTGGTCACCGACGCCCACCCGGCCATCGCCGCGTTCGGTGGCATGTTCCTGTTGATGATCTTCCTCGACTTCATCTTCGAGGACCGGGACATCCAGTGGCTGCGCTGGATCGAGCGGCCGCTGGCCAAGCTCGGCAAGGTCGACATGCTGTCGGTCTGCATCGCCATGATCGTCCTGCTCATCACCTCCTTCACCTTCGCCACCCACGCCCACCAGCACGGCGGCGCCCATGTCGACAAGGCCCAGACGGTCCTGATCGCGGGCATCGCGGGTCTGATCACCTACATGGTCGTCGGCGGTCTCTCCGGGTACTTCGAGGACAAGCTGGAGGCCGAGGAGGAGGCCGAGCACGAGGCCGAGGAGGAGGCCGCCCGGTCCGGCAAGCCACGCTCGGCGGTGAAGCTGGCCGGCCAGGCCGCGTTCTTCATGTTCCTCTACCTGGAGGTCCTGGACGCGTCCTTCTCCTTCGACGGTGTGATCGGCGCCTTCGCCATCACCAACGACATCGTCCTGATGGCGCTGGGCCTCGGCATCGGCGCGATGTACGTCCGTTCGCTGACCGTCTACCTGGTCCGCCAGGGCACGCTCGACGACTACGTCTACCTGGAGCACGGCGCCCACTACGCGATCGGCGCCCTGGCCGTGATCCTCATGGTCACCATCCAGTACGAGATCAACGAGGTCATCACCGGCCTGGTCGGCGTCGTCCTGATCGCCTGGTCCTTCTGGTCCTCGGTCCGCCGCAACCGCGCCCTCGCGGCCTCCGGCGGCGATGCCGGGTCGAGCGAGAAGACGGAGGTCTCCTCGGGGGTCTGACGACCCCCAGGGGCAAGATCGGGGACGCGGCGGGGTGTGGCATCCCGCTCGGTGAGGAACGCTTCGAATGGGGCGGCCGACTCGGGTCGGCCTCCCCGACGACTTTTTCCAGGGGGGCGGACATGGGATTTCTCGACGGACTGCTGGGCGGCCGCACCGCCGACTTCGACTCGGGCAGTTCCGGGTCCAACGCGATCGAACTGACCAAGCGGCACCAGCAGGTGTCCCTCACCAGACAGGGCGCCGCCACCGGGAACCTCCGGGTCAACCTGACCTGGCGGATGCGCACCTCCGACCTCGGCGGCCCCCAGCGCGGCAGCCTCTTCCGGCACCCCTTCAAGGCACTGAAACCACCGGAAGTGATGGGCCACGGCCAGAGCATGGTCAACGTGGACCTGGACCTCGGCTGCCTCTACGAACTCGCCGACGGCACCAAGGGCGTCGTCCAGCCCCTCGGCGGCTACCTGGGCGACGTCAACGCCCCGCCGTACGTCAAGCTCAGCGGTGACGACCGGTTCGGCTCCGCCTCCGGTGAGACGATGTACGTCAACCTGGACCACCGGGACGCCATCAAACGCCTGCTGGTCTTCGTGTACATCTACGACCAGACCCCGGCCTTCGACCGCACCCACGCCGTGGTCACGCTCTACCCGAGCAACGGCCCGCGCATCGAGATCGGCCTGGACGAACGCCATCCGCAGGCCCGCTCGTGCGCGGTGGTGCTGATAGAGAACGTGAAGGGCGAGCTGGTCGTGCGCCGCGAGGTGAAGTTCGTCTACGGCTTCCAGGGCGAGCTGGACCGGCTGTACGGCTGGGGGCTGACCTGGGGACGGGGCTACAAGACCAAGGCGGACCGCTGAGCGGGGGCGGCTAGCGCCCCAGGAACTGCGGCCCCTGCGGCGGCAGCCGGAAGTCCGGGTCCAGCAGGGCCGCGGCGGCCACCGGCTGGGGCTGGGGATATCCGTAAGCCGGCGGCGCCTGCGTCTGGACGGACTGGGGATAGCCGTAGGTGGCCTGGCTCGCGGAGGCGGGCTGCGGATAGCCGTAGCCGGGCTGGGGCGCCGAGACGGGCTGCGGATAGCCGTAGGCCGGCGGCTGGGCGGGCAGCGGCGGCAGCGGTGCGGGCTGCTCCGGGGGCAGCGGCACCGACCGGGACTCGTGCGGGCGCGGCTCCTCGGCCGCCGCCTCCGACTCGTCCACCGAGATGCCGAAGTCGGTGGCGAGCCCCTCCAGACCGTTGGAGTAGCCCTCGCCCAGCGCGCGGAACTTCCAGCCGTCCCCGCGCCGGTACAGCTCGCCGCAGATCAGCGCCGTCTCCGCGCCGGTCTCCGGCTTCACCTCGAACCGGGCCAGCGGCTCGGCGTCGGTCGCCGAGGCGTCGTAGACCAGCACGCACAGGGACGGGACGCGGTCGAAGGGGGTGTCGTCGGCGGAGGCCACCAGCAGGACGCGGTCCACCCCGGACTCGACCCCGGCCAGGTCCACCTGGACGGTGTCGGTCAGACCACCGGCGACCGGCTTGCGGCCCAGCCCCCGCACCGCGCCGGAGGGGTGGCGTGGCTGGTTGTAGAAGACGAAGTCCTCGTCCGAGCGCACCCGGCCGTCCGGGCCCAGCAGCAGCGCGGAGGCGTCGACCTCGGGGACGTCCTGTCCCGGTGTCCAGCGCAGCACCGCCCGTACCGCGGCGGCGTCCAGCGGGACGTTCGACCCCTTCAGCATCGCGTGCGTCATGCGGTCATCCTGCCTTCTCGGTCCTGGCCACGACAATGCGGGGGGTGTTCCGCCCGACACGGGCGGGTAACCGGAAATTCATGCCGGCCGGGAACCCCGGACATGCGTCTCTACGTACTATTACCGGCCACCCTTTGCGGAAATCACAGACTCGGCACGCCTTGAGGGAGTCCTATGCGTCATTTCGGGCACATCGCCCCCGAAGCGCGGGAGCGTCTCTTCCACCAGGAGCCGTGCGCCTTCACCGCCGACTCCCCGGCCAGGGTGCTCTCGGCGGCCCTCGGGGCCACCCTGTACAGCCCGGCCACCCGGCCCCGGCTCGCCGCCGACATCGTCAAGCAGACGGGCAGTGGCGTCGTCTCGATGGTGCTGTGCCTGGAGGACTCCATCGCGGACGAGGACGTGCCCGCCGGCGAGGAGAACCTGGTCCGGCAGTTCGCCGAGCTGGACGCCCTGCTCGCCAGGACCGGCGCCGAGCCGCCGCTGCTGTTCGTCCGGGTGCGCACGCCCGACCAGATCCCGGACCTGGTCCGGCGCCTGGGCGCCAGCGTCCGGCTGCTGTCCGGGTTCGTGCTGCCCAAGTTCACCGAGGAGCGCGGCGTCCCCTTCCTGGAGGCGCTGAGCGCGGCCGAGACCGCCTGCGGACGGCGGCTTTTCGCCATGCCGGTGCTGGAGTCGCCCGAGCTGCTGTACCGCGAGTCCCGCGTGGAGATCCTGGAGGGCATCGCCCGCGCGGTCGGCAAGTACCGCGACCGGGTCCTGGCGCTGCGCCTGGGCGTCACCGACTTCTGCTCCTCCTACGGCCTGCGCCGCGCCCCCGACATGACCGCGTACGACGTCCAGATCGTCGCCTCCGTCATCGGTGACGTGGTCAACATGCTGGGCCGGGCCGACGGCAGCGGGTTCACCGTGACCGGGCCGGTGTGGGAGTACTTCCGGGTCCCCGAGCGCGTCTTCAAGCCGCAGCTCAGGACGAGCCCCTTCCTTGAGGTGCGCGCCGTCGGACTGCGCGAGAAGCTGATCGAACACGCCATGGACGGCCTGCTGCGGGAGATCTCCCTGGACCAGGCCAACGGTCTGCTCGGCAAGACCTGCATCCATCCCTCACACGTGCTTCCCGTGCACGCGCTCTCCGTGGTCAGCCACGAGGAGTTCAGCGACGCGGCCGACATCCTCCGGCCGGACAGCGGCGGCGGCGGAGTCCTCAGGTCCGCGTACACGAACAAGATGAACGAGGTGAAGCCGCACCGCGCCTGGGCCGAGCGGACCCTGCTGCGCGCGGAGGTCTTCGGGGTGGCCAACGAGGACGTCGGCTTCGTGGACCTGCTCACCGCCGGCGTGATGACCGGCTGAGCCCTCCCTCGCCCGCTGGCCCCTCCTGGCACAGAGCCTCATCTCCCCACCCCCGAGCCGCAAGGAACGCATGAAGAACGCAGTGAACGACGGCGTCTGGTCCGGCACCTGGGTCGCCCGGCGACTCGGTGTCGAACTGGAGGGCGACGAGCACCTGACCGACCTGCTGGGGATGGCGCTGCGCCGCAACCCCAAGCGGGCCCATCTGCTGGTCTCCCACGTGCTCGGCAAGCACGTCCCGCAGTCGCCCGCCGTGGTGCACGGCCACGGGGTGCGCCTCGGCCACCGGGTCCGCGCCCTGCTCGGGGACGCGGAGGCGGCCCGCGCGGTCGTCCTCGGGTACGCGGAGACGGCCACCGGCCTCGGCCACTCGGTCGCGGACGGCCTCGCCCTCGCCTCGTATCTGCACTCCACGCGCCGTCCGGTCGCCGGGGTCACCCCGGCCGGCGGCTTCGAGGAGTCCCACTCGCACGCCACCTCCCACCTGCTGCTCCCCGAGGACCCGGCGCTGCTGGCCGGGGACGGCCCGCTGGTGCTGGTGGACGACGAGTTCTCCACCGGCAACACCGTCCTGAACACCATCCGCGAGCTGCACGCCTGCCACCCCAGGCGCCGCTACGTGGTCGTCGCCCTGGTCGACATGCGCTCCGCCGAGGACGCCGCCCGGCTGGACCGGTTCGCCGCCGAGATCGGCGCCCGCGTCGACCTGGTCGCCGCCGCCTCCGGGACGGTACGGCTGCCCGAGGGCGTCCTGGAGAAGGGGCAGGCGCTGGTCGCTGAGCACGAGCGGGCCGACGCCGTGCCCGGCGCGGTGCCGGGCGGCGAGGTGAGCCGGATCGAGCTGGGCTGGCCGGCCGGGCTGCCCGACGGCGGACGGCACGGCTTCACCCCGGCCCACCGCGCCCGGCTGGAGGCCGCGCTGCCCGGTATGGCCGCCCGGATCGCCGACGCGCTGCCCGACGGCTCCCGCCGGGTGCTGGTGCTGGGCTTCGAGGAACTGATGTACGCCCCGCTGCGGCTCGCGGCGGAGCTGGAGCGGACCGTCCCGGCCGAGGTGCGCTACTCCACCACCACCCGCTCACCCGTGCTCGCCGTGGACGACCCCGGCTACGCGATACGCACCCGCCTCGCCTTCCCCGCCCACGACGACCCGGCGGACGGCCCCGGCGAGCGGTACGCGTACAACGTCGCGGGCGCGGGCTTCGACACCGTGGTCGCCGTCGTCGACTCCGCCGCCGACACCCCCGCCCTGCACGCCCCGGACGGCCTGCTCGCCCGGCTCGCGGCGCACGCCCCGCACGTCCTGCTCGCGGTCGTGCCCGCCCACGAGCCCCACCTTCCCGAAAGGCCGGCCATGCTGCCCGAGCCCCTCCGCGGCCCCGCCTTCTCCTCGTACGCGCCCGACGAGGTCGGCTGGCTGCTTCAGGACCTCTCCGGGGTCAGCCTGGAGGCGCCGACCGAGGAGCGCGAGGAGGCCGTGCAGAACGGCGGCGCGCACTACGCGGAGTCGCTGCCCGTGGAGTACCAGCCCAGCGAGCGCTACCAGGCGCTGTTCCACGCCGCCCTCACGACCTCCGCCGACCGGATCGCCCGCGCGGTCGGCGTGGTCACCGAGACCGTGCTCACCGAGCGCGGCGGCACCCCCGTCCTGGTCTCGCTCGCCCGCGCCGGGACCCCGGTCGGTGTGCTCATGCGCCGCTGGGCCGAGCAGCGGTACGGGACCGAACTCCCTCACTACGCCGTCTCGATCGTCCGGGGCCGGGGCATCGACGCCAACGCCCTGCGCTGGCTGGCCGCGCACCACGACCCGCGCGACGTCGTCTTCGTGGACGGCTGGACCGGCAAGGGTGCCATCACCCGTGAACTAGCCGCCGCCATCGAGGAGTTCGAGCGCGTGGAGGGCGTCACCGGCTTCGACCCGGAGATAGCCGTCCTCGCCGACCCCGGTTCCTGCGTGCGCACCTACGGCACCCGCGACGACTTCCTCATACCTTCCGCCTGCCTCAACTCCACCGTCTCCGGCCTGATATCGCGCACCGTGCTCCGTGCCGACCTGGTCGGTCCGGACGACTTCCACGGCGCGAAGTTCTATCGCGAACTGGCGGACGCCGATGTGTCGGTGGCCTTCCTCGACGCCGTCTCCGCCCGCTTCGCGGAGGTCCGCGACGAAGTGGACGCCGCCGTCAAGGAACTGCCGGCCGAGGACCGCACCCCGACCTGGGAGGGCTGGCGGGCCGTGGAGCGGATCAGCGAGGAGTACGGCATCCACGACGTGAACCTGGTCAAGCCCGGCGTCGGGGAGACCACGCGGGTGCTGCTGCGCCGGGTGCCCTGGAAGATCCTCGCCAAGGCGGGCGCGGGCGCCGACCTCGACCATGTCCGGCTGCTCGCCGAACAGCGCGGGGTGCCGGTGGAGGAGGTCGCCGACCTGCCGTACACCTGCGTCGGGCTGATCCACCCGAAGTACACCCGCGGTGCCACGGGTGCCGACGGCCGGGCGGTGAACGTCTGATGCCGGTGCTGGTGGCCAGCGACCTCGACCGCACGCTGATCTACTCGGCGGGTGCCCTCGCGCTCACCATGCCCGACGCCCGGGCGCCCCGGCTGCTCTGCGTGGAGGTGCACGAGTCCCGTCCGCTGTCCTTCATGACGGAGACGGCGGCCTCCCTGCTGACCGAGCTGGCG
>NZ_MUNH01000054.1:0-20329 GCF_002154615.1 Streptomyces recifensis | reverse complement strand
CCCTTCTCCCCCGCCCCCGAGGGCGAGGTGGACGACAGGGGCGTGGCCACGTCCTCCAGTGACCGGCCCTCCGCCCGTACCGCCAGTACCGCCGCCACCAGCCCCGCCACGCACATCAGGGACGCGCCGATCTGGAAGGCGAGGACCGTGTCCCCCACCTTGCCGGTGCCCGTGAGGTCCGCGAAGAGCAGCGGGCCGCTGATGCCGCCCGCCGCGGTGCCCAGGGCGTAGAAGAAGGCGATCGACATCGCGCGGGTCTCCATCGGGAAGATCTCCGAGACCGTCAGATACGCGCTCGACGCGCCCGCGGAGGCGAAGAAGAGGACCGCGCACCAGCAGGCCGTCAGGGTGGTGGCGCTCAGCGAACCCCGGTCGAAGAGCCAGGCCGTGGCGAACAGCAGGACCCCGGACAGCAGATAGGTCGACGAGATCATCACCCGCCGCCCCACCGTGTCGAACAGCTTGCCCAGCAGCAGGGGGCCGAAGAAGTTGCCGACCGCGATGACCGCGAAGTAGTAGCCCGTCCGGTCGGCCGGGACGTCGAAGAAGCGGGTGAGGATGGCGCCGAAGCCGAAGGTGATGGCGTTGTAGAGGAACGCCTGGCCGATGAAGAGGGAGAAGCCGAGCACCGCGCGCCGGCGGTAGCGGCCGAAGACGGTCCGGGCGATCTCCAGGAAGGTGACGCTGCCGCGCCGGTGGATTTCCAGCCGGCCCTCGGGCGCGGGGAGCGGCTCACCCGTCTGCTCCTCGATCTTCCGCTCGATCCCGGAGACGATCTCCTCCGCCTCCTGGTCCCGTCCGTGGATCAGCAGCCAGCGCGGACTCTCCGGTACGTGCCGCCGTACCAGCAGGATGACCAGGGCCAGCACCGCGCCGAGGGCGAAGGTCAGCCGCCAGCCGATGTTCTCCGGCAGGAAGGCGGTGTCCAGCGCCAGGATGGACAGCAGGGAGCCGCCCACCGCGCCCAGCCAGAAGCTGCCGTTGATCATCAGGTCGACCCGGCCCCGATAGGCGGCCGGAATCAGCTCGTCGATCGCGGAGTTGATGGCCGCGTACTCCCCGCCGATACCGAAGCCGGTCAGGAAACGGAACAGGAAGAACCACCACGCCTCGGTCGACAGCGAGGTCAGCGCGGTCGCCGCGAGATACACGGCCAGTGTGATCATGAACAGCTTGCGGCGCCCGAAATGGTCCGTCAGGCGCCCCCAGAACAGGGCGCCGACACACGCACCGGCCACGTACAGCGCGGCCGCGGTGCCGGTGACCTGACCGGAGCTGATGGACAGCCCGCTGCCGGGCTCGGAGAGCCGGCCCGCGATGTTGCCGACGACCGTGACCTCCAGGCCGTCCAGAATCCACACCGTGCCCAGCCCGACCACGATCGTCCAGTGCCAGCGGGACCAGGGCAGGCGGTCCAGCCGGGCCGGGATGTCGGTGGTGGTCGAACCGCCCGCTCTCGACGGCGTCCCTGCTCCCGTGCTCATCGGCACCCCTCGCTCATCGGCACCCCTTCTTCGTCGAAGGACGAGTTACGGGTGCCCGCGCCGCGCGGGATCAGACCGGCCCGTCCGGCAGGCTCACCCCGCCGGACGAGCCGTTCAGCCGCCCAGCGCCCGCGACACGGTGTAGATCACCAGCCCGGCCAGCGAACCCACCACCGTGCCGTTGATCCGGATGAACTGGAGGTCGCGCCCGATGTGCGCCTCGATCTTGCGGGTGGTGTGCTCCGCGTCCCAGCCCGCCACCGTCTCGGTGATCAGGGAGGTGATCTCCCTGCGGTAGGTCGTCACCACGTGCACGGCCGCGCCCTCGATCCAGCGGTCGACCTTGCCCTGCATCTTCGGCTCCGTCGCCAGCCGTCGTCCCAGCGAGAGCAGCCCGGCCCGCACCCGCAGACGCAGCTCGCTCTGCTCGTCCTCCGCCGCCGCGACGATCATCGACCGTACGGCGGTCCAGGCGGACGCGATCAGGTCCTGCACCTCGTCCCGCGCCAGCACATCGCTCTTCAGCCGCTCCACCCGCGCCCGTGTCTCGGTGTCGGACTGGAGGTCGGAGGCGAAGTCGGTGAGGAAGCGGTCCAGTGCGGCCCGCGCCGGGTGCGAGGGCATCTCCTGCATCTCGGTGACGAAGCGCAGCAGTTCCTTGTAGACGCGGTCGCCGACCTTGCGGTCCACGAAGCGCGGTGTCCAGCCGGGCGCACCGCCCTCGATGGCCACCATCACGTCGTCCCGGTGCCGCTCCAGCCACTCGTGGGCACGGCCCACCACCAGGTCGACCACGCGCCGGTGGCCGCCGTCGGCCACGATCCGGTCCAGCAGCTTGCCCACGGCCGGACCGATCTCCCGCGCGTCGGCCCGCCGGGTGATCGCCTCCCCCACCACCGCCTGCACGTCCGAGTCGCGCAGCACGGTCAGCGCGCCGCGCAGCGCGGTGGCCAGCTCGGCGGTGACCCGGTCGGCGTTCGCCGGCTCGGCCAGCCAGTCACCGAGCCGGCTGCCGATGCCGACGGCGGCGAGCCGCTGCCGTACGACGTCCTCCGAGAGGAAGTTCTCCCCCACGAACTCGCCCAGGGAGACGCCGAGCTGGTCCTTCTTGGTAGGGATGATCGCGGTGTGCGGGATGGGCAGGCCCAGCGGGTGCCGGAACAGCGCGGTGACCGCGAACCAGTCCGCGAGCGCGCCGACCATCCCGGCCTCGGCGGCCGCCGCCACATAGCCCGTCCAGGGTCCCGCCCCCGCGTGCCCCGCCCAGGTGGCCAGGGCGTAGACGACGGCGACGAACAGCAGCAGTCCGGCGGCCGTGAGCTTCATGCGCCGTACGCCGCGCTGCCGCTCCTGGTCGGCCGCCGTGAAGGCGGTCATGGTCCGGTACGAACCGGCCCGTCCGGCAGCCGTCGGCCGGGGGGTGCGTCCCGGCTGTGCCTCTTCCGTTTGCGCGCGTTCCATCTCGCTCCGCCCGATCGGTGATCCCGCACACACATTGTCCCTTCCCGCCGTCCCGCGGAACGGACGGGAAGCTCCCGGCGTCAGAGTGGAAGGGGGTCGGGGCAGGTCCCGTGGACCGGGGTGCCCGTCAACTCCGTTCCCCCATATGCCGCATCATGGTGTATTGATCGTCCGGCTTCCCGTCTCCCGAGGAGAACAACGCCAGCGTGACCAAGCGCCACGGTTATGCCCTGCTCAGTGCGTTCGTCGCACTCGTCGTCGCCCTTTCCGTCACCGTCCTCATCAGGTCGGCGGCCGGCGACAGCGCCTCGGGGTCCTCGGCCACGGGCCGGCGCCCCCACGGCTCGTCCGCCGCACCCGCCTCCGCGGGCACCTGGGTCGGTTCCTGGGCCGCCTCGCCCGTCGGTGCCGAGCCCGGCACCGAGGCCACCGGCCTGGCGGGCCGCTCGGTGCGCAACGTCGTGCACGCGAACACCGGCGGTACGAGCGCCCGCGTCACCCTCTCCAACCTGTACGGGCAGGCGCCCCTGACCATCACTCACGCCTCGGTGGCCCTCTCGGCGGGCCGGGGCACCGCCGCCGCCCGTGCGGAAACGATGCGCCGCCTGACGTTCGACGGCGCCTACGCCGTCACCATCCCGGCCGGCGGCCAGGCCGTCAGCGACGCGGTGCGGATCGTCGTACCGCACGACCAGGACGTCCTGGTCACCACGTACTCCCCCACGCCCTCCGGGCCGGTCACCATCCACCCGCACGCGCGGCAGATCTCGTTCGTGGCGCCCGGTGACCGCACCGAGGAGGCGACGGGCATCCCGTACACCGGGCGGAGCGCGTACTGGCGCTACCTGACCGCGCTGGACGTGCTCAGCAACGAGGCGGACGGCACGGTCGTGGCGTTCGGCGACTCCATAACCGACGGCATCACCTCCACCATGGGCGAGAACCGCCGCTGGCCCGACGTGCTGGCCTCGCGGCTGCGCTCGGCCGCGGCGAGCGGGGCGGACGTGCCGCGCTACTCCGTCGTCAACGAGGGCATCACCGGCAACCAGGTACTGGCCGACGGCCTGGGCCGGCCCGCCGAGAACCCGAGCGGACTGTCCCGCTTCGGCCGCGACGCGCTGTCCCGGCCCAACGTCAAGGTCGTCGTCATCGACCTCGGCATCAACGACGTCACGCACTCCCGCTCGGCCGCCGACGGCAAGAAGATCACCGACGGGCTGCGCGCCCTGGTCCGGCAGGCGCACGCGCGCGGTCTGAAGGTCGTCGGCGCCACCCTGACCCCCTTCGGCGGCCACCGGACCTGGAACCCGGCCCTGGATCGGATGCGCCGGCAGGTCAACGCGGAGATCCGGGCCGGCGGGGTGTACGACGCGGTGGTCGACTTCGACCTGGCCCTGAAGGACCCCCGCGACCCGCAGCGGATGCTCCCCAAGTACGACTCCGGCGACCACCTGCACCCCAGCGACCTCGGTTTCCGCACCATGGCCGAGACCCTGAACCTGTCGCTCCTTAAGGGCGCCGGACAGGCGGAGCTGTAGCCCCTGGCGGGGAGGCGGAAGGGGGCCGGGGATACTGGCCCCCATGACCCGCTTGATCCTCGCCACCCGTAACGCCGGAAAGATCACCGAACTGAGGGCCATCCTGGCCGACGCAGGGCTGCCGCACGAGCTGATCGGTGCCGACGCCTTCCCCGAGATCCCGGACGTCAGGGAAACCGGCGTCACCTTCGCGGAGAACGCCCTGCTGAAGGCGCACGCGCTGGCCCGGGCGACCGGGCTTCCGGCTGTCGCCGACGACTCCGGGCTCTGCGTCGACGTGCTGAACGGCGCCCCCGGCATCTTCTCCGCCCGCTGGGCCGGCCGGCACGGCGACGACACCGCCAACCTCGACCTGCTGCTCGCCCAGCTCTCCGACATCGCGGACGAGCACCGGGGCGCCCACTTCGCCTGCGCGGCCGCGCTGGCGCTGCCGGACGGCACCGAGCGGGTGGTGGAGGGGCAGCTCCGCGGCACCCTGCGGCAGGCCCCGGCGGGTACGGGCGGCTTCGGCTACGACCCGATCCTCCAGCCGGAGGGCGAGAGCCGTACCTGCGCGGAGCTGAGCGCGGACGAGAAGAACGCCATCAGCCATCGCGGGAAGGCGTTCCGGGCCCTGGTCCCGGTGGTGCGGGAGCTGCTGGGCTGAATTCTGGTGCGGCCGGAGGGACTCGAACCCTCACGGGAGTTACCCCACTGGGACCTAAACCCAGCGTGACTGCCAATTCCACCACGGCCGCCTGCTGCTGCCCGGCCATGCTAGCGGCCGGGCGGCGGCCTCAGATGCCCAGATCCTTGATGATCTTCGCCACGTGGCCGGTGGCCTTGACGTTGTACAGCGCGCGCTCCACCTTGCCGTCCTCGTCCACGACGACCGTGGAGCGGATGACACCGGTGACGGTCTTGCCGTACAGCTTCTTCTCGCCGAAGGCGCCGTATGCCTCCAGCACCCTCTTCTCCGGGTCGGCGAGCAGGGTGACCTTCAGGTCCTCCTGCTCACGGAACTTCGCCAGCTTCTCCGGCTTGTCGGGCGAGATGCCGATGACGTCGTACCCGGCACCGGCCAGCAGGGCGAGGTTGTCGGTGAAGTCGCACGCCTGCTTGGTGCAGCCCGGGGTAAGCGCCGCGGGGTAGAAGTAGACGATGGTCTTGCGGCCCTTGTGGTCCGACAGGGACACCTCGTTCCCGTCGGCGTCGGGCAGGGTGAAGGCGGGGGCAACGTCCCCGGGCTCAAGTCGCTCGCTCATCGGGCCAGCCTAACCGGGTGCCCCTGCCGTGCGGTGTGGCGTGGAGCTGACAGACTGTTCGGAACAGCATCAGGAGATTTCGGAGGCCGTACGGTGGCGGAGACGTCGGACACCAGAACACCGGCGCAGATCGAGGCGGACATCGAGCGCCGTCGCGCTGTGCTGGCCGAGACACTCGACGAGATCGGGGTGCGGGTGCACCCGAAGACGATCGTCGGGGATGCCAAGGCGAAGGCCGTCGCCGGCGTCGACCGTGTCTTCGGACGGGCGTACGTGCAGGTCAACCGAGTGATGACCGAGGTGCGCGACCAGTTCGTGGACGACGACGGCGCGCCCCGCATGGAACGCGTCGTGCCCGCCGTGCTCATCGCCGCCGGGACGGTCGGACTGATCGTCGCCGGGTCGCGCAAGCGCAGGCACCGCCGCCGGCGCTAGTACGGACGATTCCTGCGACCGGGTCGCCGCGGCGGAGAGCCGTGGCGACCCGGAGGCGTGTCCGCGCCGCCCGGGCAGGTAGGTTCGAGGACGTGAGCGCCAACAGAGACGAGCAGAGCACCCCCCAGCACGACAAGCTGCCCATCCGGATGCTGCACGACCGGGTCCTCGTGCGGCAGGAGACCGGTGAGGGCGAGCGCCGTTCGGGCGGCGGCATCCTGATCCCCGCGACCGCGGCGGTCGGGCGCCGGCTGGCCTGGGCCTCGGTCGTCGCGGTCGGGCAGAACGTCCGGACCGTGGAGCCCGGTGACCGGGTCCTGTTCGACCCGGAGGACCTGGCCCAGGTCGAGGTCCGGGGCGTGGCGTACGTGTTGATGCGGGAGCGGGACCTGCACGCGGTGGCCGCGGACCGGTTCGAGGGGTCGGAGGACTCCACCGGGCTGTACCTCTGAGCCGACGGCCCTCCCCGAGCCGCCGGGAGAACGTGAGAAGGGGCTGACGACCGTGGTCGTCAGCCCCTTCTCGTCGTCGGTGCGGCGTTACTGGCGCCGGGCCGTCTGCGGTGCGACGAAGCCGCCGGGCAGGCCGGTCGTGCCCTGGTCGGCGCCCCCGCCCGTGCCGCCCGTACCGGGCTGGCCGCCGCCGGGGCCGCCACCGGTGGCACCCCCGTCGGCGGGCCCGCCGGTGGTGGTGGCCGGACCGCCGCCGGCGCCGCCGCCGGTGGTGTCACCGCCGCCCGTGGTGGTCGGGTCGACCGGGGTGGTGCCCTGGCTCGGGGTGCCGGTGGCGCCGTTGCCCTGGCCGCCGTCGGTGGGCGTGGTGCCCTGGCTCGGGGTGCCGGTGGTGCCGCCGTTGTCCTGGCCCGCGTGGGTGCCGGGGGAGGTGGAGGGCCGGGTGCTGGGCGCGACCACGTCGGCGCCGGGCTGGAGCTCCAGGTCGAAGCTCGCGGCGGGCTTGCCGCGCAGCGCGTCCCGCGTGTACTGCGCCCAGATCTCGGTGGGCGGACCGCCACCGTTCATCCGGGCCACACCGAGGGCGCCGTACAGCGGGACGTGCTTGGCGGTCACCGGGTCCTGGCCCATCACGGAGACCACCGTGGCCAGGTCGGGGGTGTAGCCCGCGAACCAGGCGGCCGTGTCCTCCTCGGCGGTGCCGGTCTTGCCCGCGGCCGGACGGCCGGCGGCCTGCGCGGCCGTGGCGGTGCCGCCCTCGACCACGCTCTTCAGCACCGAGGTGGTGGTGTCGGCGGCCTCGCGGGTGACGACCTGCTTGGTCTGGCGGCCGGGCAGCTCGACCGGGACGTTGTCCTTGCTGATCTTCTCGATGATCGTGTACGTGCCGTGCCGGCCGTGGTTGGCCAGGGTGGCGTACGCCTCGGTCATCTCCAGCACGCTGGCGTTGGCGGTGCCGAGCGCGATGGACGGCGACGGGTAGAGGTCGGGGGTGTCGGCCGGGATGCCCAGGTCGATCGCCGTCTCCTTGACCTTGTCACCGGTGACGTCGGCGGCCATCTGCGCGTACACCGCGTTGACGGACAGGTCGGTGGCCTTGCGGACGGTGATCTGGCCGTACGACTTCTGGTCCTCGTTCTCCGGGTTGTACCGGCCGCCGGACCAGCCCTGCACCAGGCGCTTGTTGGTGCCGTCGTAGTACGTGTTGGGCGTGATGCGCTGGCCGTCCTGCGTGCTGGAGGAGTTCTGCACGGCCGAGGTGAACACGAACGGCTTGAAGGTGGAGCCGACCTGGTAGTCGCCCCGGGTCGCGCCGTTGGTGTACTGCTTCACGTAGTCGATGCCGCCGTACATGGCGACGATCTTGCCGGTCTTCGGGTCGATCGAGGCGCCACCCGCGCGGACGTAGGTGTCGGCCTTGCGGTTCTTCTTGTCCAGCTTGGAGATGAGCTGGTCGTCGACGGCCTTGACGAAGGCGTCCTGCTTGGGCCTCTGGATGGTGGTCGTGATCCGGTAACCACCCCTGGTCAGCTGGTCCTTGGTGAGGATGTCGTGGCCGACCAGGTACTGCTTGACGGCCTCGACCAGATAGCCGCGCTGGCCGGACATGCCGGTGGAGACGGTCTGCTCCTTCGGCATCGGGAACTTCATCCCGGTGCGGTCGGACTGGTTCAGCCAGCCCTTGGCGACCATGCCGTCCAGCACGTAGTTCCAGCGGGCGAGCGCGGCCGGCTTGTTCTCGGGGTGCGCGACGACGTCGTACTCGCTGGGGGCGTTCACCAGCGCGGCGAGGTAGGCGGCGCGGGCCGGGTCGAGGTCGATCGCGTCGCGGCCGTAGTACGCCTGGGCGGCCGCCTGGATGCCGTAGGCGTTGCGGCCGAAGTAGCTGGTGTTGAGGTAGCCCTCGAGGATCTCGTTCTTCGACTTCTCCCGGTCCAGCTTGATCGAGATGAAGAACTCCTTGGCCTTGCGGGTGACCGTCTGCTCCTGGGCCAGGTAGTAGTTCTTCACGTACTGCTGGGTGATGGTGGAGCCGGACTGCTTGCCCTTGCCGAGGGCGGTGTTCCAGCCCGCGCGGAGCATCGCCTTGGGGTCGACGGCGGACTCGGTGTAGAAGTCGCGGTCCTCGGCGGCCAGGATGGCGTGCTGGGCGGGCTTGGCGATCTGGGAGAGGC
The DNA here is from genome assembly GCF_002154615.1 of Streptomyces recifensis. NCBI lineage: Bacteria > Bacillati > Actinomycetota > Actinomycetes > Kitasatosporales > Streptomycetaceae > Streptomyces > Streptomyces recifensis. The sequence goes on along the minus strand of NZ_MUNH01000054.1, from coordinate 11,541 downwards.
CCACGTTCTCGCGGTTGACCTCGCCGTCGCGGGCGAGCTGGGAGCCGTCGGCGTACAGGTAGACGGTGGCCTGCTTGGTGGCCAGGGCGTTGGCGGCCGGGATCTGGACCATCGAGTAGCCGAGGAACAGCAGCCCGATGATCACGAGCACGCCCAGCACGAAGGTGCCGAGCACCATCCGCCAGGTGGGGAAGATCCGCCGCCAGCCGGTGCGCTTGGGACGCCTGGGCTTCTTGCCGCCGCCGTCGCCGGTACCGCCGCCGCCCTCGCCGCCGTCGCTGCCGTTCCCGCTCGCCCGGGGGGTCGCGGTGGACTCGGACGGGGTGCGGGGCAGGACACTGGTGGCTCCGGCCGCGGCGGCCGGGGCCACGGGAGCGGCGGGAGCCTTGGGCGCGCCGGCGCCGGGCTCGTTGGTGTTGCCGGACCGGGGCGCGTTGACCCGGCGGAGCACCTGGGTGCTCTCGGCGGGCGGCGGCCCGTCGGCCTTGACGCGCCGGAGCACCTGGGTACTCTCGGGCGCCTGCTGCGGCTCGGCACCGCCGGGACGCGGCTTCCCGGACCCGGCGGGGGCGCTCACCCGGCGCAGCACCTGGGTGCTCTCGGCGGCGGGCGGCTCGGCAGCCGGGCTCTTGGCCGCCGGAGTCTTGGCCGACGGGGTCTTCTGCGCCGGGGCCTCCTTGGCGCCGGACTGCGCGGGCACGGCAGGCGCGCCCTTGGTGGCACCGCCGGCCTCCTTCGCCGCCGAAGCGCTCGGAGCACCCTTGGCACCCTCGTCCGGCTTCTCCGCCCCGGCCTTCCCGCCCGTGGCCGGAGAGGCCGTGGCCGGAGATCCCGTCGCCGAAGATCCCGTCGGCCGGGGGGCGTTCGGGGTCGCGGAGTCGCGCGCGGGGGCGCTCTCCGGCTTCGGGGCGGTCTCCGCCGGCGTGCGGTCGGCCGGACTCTTCGCCGGTTTCGCCTGCGGTTCCGCTGCTGCGGGCCCCTCAGCCGGCTGAGGTTCTTCCGGCCCCCCGCCCTCGTTCGGCTGCTGCGGCTGCGGCTCGTCGCTCATGTCGTGCACGGACTCCTGTTTCGTCGTACGTTCCCGTACGCCTCGTACGCCTTCTGCGCCCCCTGGTTGAAGACTCTCGCACCTGGTGAACCGTTCCCGGATTCCGGCACGCTTCGGTCACGGAAAACGCGTGGCCGTTCGCGGGGGCCGGGGCTAGGCTCCTGCGCTTCGGTGTCGAGCAGTCCGAGGAGGTGGACCGGCGTGGGCGCTGGACGGTTGTACGCGGCCGTCGCGGCAGGGGGATTCAGACGGTACGCGACCTACCGCACGGCCACGGCGGCAGGGGTGTTCACCAATACCGTCTTCGGTCTGATCCTCGTCTGCACCTACCGTGCCCTGTGGGACGCCCGCCCGCACTTGGGCGGATATGACCAGGCGCAGGCCGTGACCTACGTATGGCTCGGACAGGCCCTGCTCTCCACGCTGGCGATCGGCGGCGGGGGCGCCGAGGAAGAGTTGATGGAGCGCATCCGTACGGGTGACGTGGCGGTGGACCTGTACCGGCCGGCCGACCTCCAACTGTGGTGGCTCGCCGCCGACCTGGGCCGGTCCTGTTTCCAGCTGCTCGGGCGGGGGGTGCTGCCCTTCCTCATCGGCATGCTCTGCTTCCCCGCCTACGTGCCCTCGGACGCCGGCACCTGGCTGGCGCTGCTGGTCACGCTGGCCCTGGCGATGCTGGTCGGCTTCGGTATCCGGTACCTGCTGGCGCTGAGCACCTTCTGGCTGCTGGACGGCTCGGGGGTCTCCCGCATCGCCTGGCTCGTCGGGCACTTCTGCTCGGGGATGCTGCTCCCGCTGAACGTCTTCCCGGGCACGCTCGGCGAGGTCGTCCGGGCGCTGCCCTGGTCCGCGCTGCTCCAGGCCCCGGCGGACGTGCTGCTGGGCCGGGCGGACCCGCTGGGCGTCTGGCTGTTCCAGGCCGGGTGGGCGGTGGTGCTGCTGGGCGCGGGGCGCCTCCTCCAGTCGGCGGCGACCCGGCGGGTGGTGGTCCAGGGTGGCTGAGTACGGCCGGGTCCGCGAGGGGGTGCGGGCGTACGGGCTGATCGCCGGGATGTGGGTGCGCTCCACGATGGCGTACCGGGCGTCGTTCGTGATGACCACGTTCGGCAACTTCGCGGCGACCTTCCTGGACTTCGTCGCGATCATGCTGATGTTCTCCCGCGTGGACTCCCTGGCGGGCTGGTCGCTGCCGGAGGTGGCGTTCCTGTACGGGCTGTCGTCGGTGGCGTTCGGCATGGCGGACCTGCTGATCGGGTCGATGGACCGGCTGGGGCGCCGGGTGCGGGACGGCACGCTGGACACCCTGCTGGTGCGTCCGGCGCCGGTGCTGGCGCAGGTCGCGGCGGACCGGTTCGCGCTCCGGCGGCTGGGCCGGGTGACGCAGGGGGCGCTGGTGCTGGGCTGGTCGCTGAGCCGGCTGGAGGTGGCCTGGACGCCGCTGAAGCTGCTGCTGATGCCGGTGATGGTGGCGGGCGGCTGCGGGATCTTCTGCGCGGTGTTCGTGGCGGGCGCCGCCTTCCAGTTCCTCGCGCAGGACGCCTCGGAGGTGCAGAACGCCTTCACCTACGGCGGTACGACGCTGCTCCAGTACCCGCCCGCGGTCTTCACCGAGGAGCTGGTGCGCGGGGTGACCTTCGTGCTGCCGCTGGCCTTCGTCAACTGGGTGCCCGCCGCCTATGTGCTGGGGCGCCCGTATCCGCTGGGGCTGCCGGGGTGGACGGCGTTCGCCTCCCCGCTGGTGGCCCTGGCCTGCTGTGCGCTCGCCGGGCCGGCCTGGCGGGCGGGACTGCGTTCGTACCGGAGCACGGGGAGCTGAACTGATGGCGGACGGCGAGGGGTTCATCGCGCTGGAGAAGGTCGGCAAGGTCTTCGAGGTGCGCAAGAAGACGGGGTTCCTCAAGCGGGAGCGGCGTGAGGTGCGGGCGGTGGACTCGATCTCGTTCACCGTGGCGCGCGGTGAGATGGTCGGCTACATCGGGCCGAACGGCGCGGGCAAGTCGACCACCATCAAGATGCTGACCGGCATCCTCACCCCGACCTCGGGCCGGCTGCGGGTCGCCGGGATCGACCCCTCGCGGGAGCGGACCCGGCTGGCGTCCCGGATCGGTGTGGTGTTCGGACAGCGGACGACCCTGTGGTGGGACCTGCCGCTGACCGACTCCTACCGCCTGGCGCACCGTATGTACCGGATTCCGGACGCCCGGTACCGGGAGAATCTGGCCCGCTGCGTCGAACTGCTGGAACTGGGCGACCTGTTGGACGTGCCCGTACGCCAGCTCTCGCTCGGCCAGCGGATGCGCGGCGACATCGCGGCGGCCCTGCTGCACGACCCGGAGGTGCTGTACCTGGACGAGCCGACGATCGGCCTGGACGTCGTCTCCAAGGCGAAGGTGCGCGGCTTCCTGAAGGAGCTGAACGCCGAGCGCGGCACCACGGTCCTGCTCACCACCCACGACCTGACGGACATCGAGCAGTTGTGCTCGCGGGTGATGGTCATCGACCACGGCCGCCTGGTGTACGACGGTTCGCTGACCGGGCTGCACGCGGCCGGGGAGGGCGAGCGGACGCTGGTGGTGGACCTGGAGCGGGAGCTGCCGCCGGTCGAGGTGCCCTCGGCGCGGGTGGTGCGGGTGGAGGGACCACGCCAGTGGCTGGCGTTCCCGGCCGGGCAGTCGGCGGCGCCCCTGGTGGCCCATCTGGCGGCCGTCTACCCCCTGGTGGACCTCTCCGTCCGCGAACCCGACATCGAGGCCGTCATCGCCAAGATGTACGCGGAGAAGGCCGTCTCGTAGTCTGCTGTCATGACCGACGACGCTGCCCCGGACCGCCGTTCCCCCGGTCCCGTCCCGGACCTGCGCGCCTCGGACGCCGACCGGGAGCGGGTCGCCGAGATCCTCCGCGACGGCCTGGCCGAAGGCCGCCTGGACATGGCGGAGTTCGAGGAGCGACTGGAGTCGGCGTACCGGGCCCGCACCTACGGCGAGCTGGCCCCGCTGACCAGCGACCTCCCGGCCGCCCCGGCCGCCGCTGCCCCGGTGTCCTTCACCAAGCGGCCCGTGGACGACGGGAGTTGGGCGTCCCGGATCGTCGGCGGTGAGGGCACCTCGACCGGGGCGGTGGCGGTGCTGTCCGGGTTCCAGCGCAAGGGGCGCTGGACGATGCCGAAGAAGTTCACCTGCTTCGCCTTCATGGGCGGCGGCGAGATCGATCTGCGCGAGGCGTTCTTCGCGGACCGTGAGGTCGAGATCAGCTGCGTCGCCGTGATGGGCGGGCTGGAGGTGATCGTGCCGCCGGGGGTCGAGGTCGTGGTGCGCGGCATCGGCATCATGGGCGGCTTCGAGCACCTGGACCGGGACGAGCCCGGCGATCCGGGGGCGCCGCGCGTGATCATCAGCGGGTTCGCGTTCTGGGGCGGGGTCGGCGTGGAGCGCAAGCTCACGCGGGCCGAACGGCAACGGCTGAAGGAGCTGCGCCGCCAGGAGCGCCTGGACCGCCGCGACGCCCGGCAGGAACGCCGCCGGGGGCGCCGGGAGGACCGGGGGCGCTGAGACGCCCCCTAGGGTGTGCAGACCTTGGTGAGTTCACCGGCCGCGTCGGTGACCGGGCGCACGTCCGGGGTGCGGTCACCGTTCCTGATCGCGGTCCGGACGTGGGAGACCGCCGAATTCAGGTCGTCCACCGCCTTGTTGACGTCGGCGTCGTCCGTGCGGTCGCCGATCCGGTCGAGGTTCTGCTCTATGGAGTCCAGCGAGGCGTCGGCCTGCGTGGGATCGTTCGCGGCGTTCTCCACGGCCTGCTGGAGGTCGGTGACGCTGTCCGCGATGGAGTCGGCGGTCTGCACACAGTCCAGGGCCTTGTTCACGGCGTCGCAGCCGGTGGTGAGGCCCATGGTGAGCGCGGCGGCCGCGAGCGCGGCTATGGCGGTGGTACGGCGTCGGCGGCCGGCGGCCATGCGGTGTCCCTCCCCAGGTACGGCTGGCCGGGCGCGCGGGATCGAGCCGCGCGCCCGTACCGTCCAAGACGCCGTCCGCCGGGGCGGGGTTGCCTGGGAGAGCCCGGCTTTTTGGGGTGCCCTTTACCCGGCCGGCGCTACTCGGGCAGGGTCAGGGCGAGGGCGGCCCGCTGGAACTCGGTGAGTTCGGCGCAGCCGGCCACACCCAGGTCGAGCAGGGCGTTCAGTTCCTCGCGGGCGAAGGGCTCGGCCTCGGCGGTGCCCTGGATCTCGACGAAGCGGCCGTCGCCGGTGCAGACCACGTTCATGTCGGTCTCGGCGCGCACGTCTTCCTCGTAGCAGAGGTCGAGCAGCGGGACGCCGTCGACGATGCCGACCGAGACGGCGCCGACCGTGCCGGTGAGCGGCTGGCGGCCCGCCTTGATCAGCTTCTTGCGCTGCGCCCAGGCGACGGCGTCGGCGAGGGCGACGTAGGCGCCGGTGATGGCGGCGGTGCGGGTGCCGCCGTCGGCCTGGAGGACGTCGCAGTCCAGGACGATGGTGTTCTCGCCGAGCGCCTTGTAGTCGATGACGGCGCGCAGCGAGCGGCCGATGAGGCGGGAGATCTCGTGCGTGCGCCCGCCGATCCGGCCCCGGACCGACTCACGGTCGCCGCGGGTGTTGGTGGAGCGGGGCAGCATGGAGTACTCGGCGGTGACCCAGCCCTCACCGCTGCCCTTGCGCCAGCGGGGGACGCCTTCGGTGACACTGGCGGTGCAGAACACCTTGGTGTCGCCGAAGGAGACGAGGACGGAGCCCTCGGCGTGCTTGCTCCAGCCGCGTTCGATGGTGACGGGGCGGAGCTGTTCGGGGGTGCGGCCGTCGATGCGAGACATGCGGATGAGCCTATCGGGAGTGACGTGAGGGGCTCCTCCCCCATGGGAAGAAGCCCCTCGCGCCGGTGAGCCGCCGCTGGGCGGACGGCTCACATCATGTCTTCGATCTCCGCGGCGATCGGGTCGGCGTCGGTGCCGATGACGACCTGGATGGCGGTGCCCATCCTCACGACACCGTGCGCGCCGGCGGCCTTCAGGGCGGCCTCGTCGACGAGCGACGCGTCGTGGACCTCGGTACGCAGGCGGGTGATGCAGCCCTCGACCTCGTCGATGTTGTCGATGCCGCCGAGCCCGGCGACGATCTTCTCAGCCTTGGTGGCCATGTTCCTTCTCCCTGGTCCGAACTGGTCCGAACGAGAACCGTCCGAAGACTGGTCTACACCACCAGGGGGAACCCCACCAAACCGCCCCTCGGCCCCCACGGGCCGGGCACTCCGTGTAGCCCCACGATCGCTATTTCACGGGTTCCTTATATCCGTGCCATCGTGCTACAACAGGTCTACACCACAAGTGGTGTAGACCACAGACGCTGCCGTCCCCCTCCATGGTCCCAGGGCGGCGCCCTGCCCATCTGGAGGAAGTTGTGACCACGGCCAGCGCCGCGCCCCCGGCCGAGAAGAAGAGGGGCGCCAAGGTGATGGGCGTCCTCCAGCGGATCGGCCGCAGTCTGATGCTGCCGGTCGCGGTGCTGCCCGCCGCCGCCCTCCTGGTGCGGCTCGGCAGCAACGACATGCTGGGCGACCCCTCGTACCCGGCGTTCCTGACCAAGATCGCCTCCTTCATGGCCGCGGGCGGCAACGCGATCCTGGACAACATGGCGCTGCTGTTCGCGGTGGGCATCGCCATCGGCTTCGCCAAGAAGTCGGACGGCTCCACCGCGCTCGCCGCCGTCGTCGGTTATCTGGTCTTCAAGAACGTGCTGGCCACGTTCACCGACAAGAACCTGCCGAAGGTGGCCACCGCCGTCGACGGCAAGGTCGTCATGGTGAACGCCCCGGTGGACGCCAAGGTGCTCGGCGGTGTGGTGATGGGCATCGTGGTCGCCCTGCTCTACCAGCGCTTCTACCGCACCAAGCTGCCCGACTGGGCCGGCTTCTTCGGCGGCCGCCGTCTGGTCCCGATCCTCTCCGCGCTCGCCGGTCTGCTCATCGGCATCGTCTTCGGCTACATCTGGCCGGTGCTGGGCACGGGCCTGCACAACTTCGGCGAGTGGCTGGTCGGCTCGGGTGCCGTGGGCGCCGGCATCTTCGGTGTCGCCAACCGCGCGCTGATCCCGATCGGCATGCACCACCTGCTGAACTCGTTCCCGTGGTTCCAGGCGGGCGAGTACCACGGCAAGAGCGGCGACATCGCGCGCTTCCTCGCCGGTGACCCGACCGCGGGCCAGTTCATGACCGGCTTCTTCCCGATCATGATGTTCGGCCTCCCGGCCGCCTGCCTCGCGATCGTGCACTGCGCCCGCCCCGAGCGCCGCAAGGTCGTCGGCGGCATGATGTTCTCCCTCGCGCTGACCTCGTTCCTCACCGGCATCACCGAGCCGATCGAGTTCACCTTCATGTTCATCGCCCCGGTGCTGTACGCGATCCACGCGGTACTGACCGGTGTCTCCCTGGCGCTGACCTGGTCGCTGGGCATGCGGGACGGCTTCGGCTTCTCGGCCGGCTTGGTCGACTTCGGCCTGAACTGGGGCATCGCGTCGAACCCGTTGGGTCTCATCCTGGTCGGCCTGTGCTTCGCGGCCGTCTACTACGTGATCTTCCGCTTCGCCATCACCAAGTTCAACCTCCCCACGCCGGGCCGCGAGTCCGACGAGGAGCTGGCCGAACTCCAGAAGGCCGAGGCCAAGTAACCCGGCCGCCGTACGCGCGAAGGCCCCGGAACCTCTCCAGGTTCCGGGGCCTTCGTCGTGCGCCGGGACTACAGCTCGTACGTCATGCCGGGCGCCGCCAGCTCCACCGGCCCGGCGAAGGTCTCGCGGGCGTGGGCCAGGTTGACCTCGGGGTCGGTCCACGGCGGGATGTGGGTGAGGACCAGCATGCGGGCACCCGCGCGGGTGGCGGTCTCCCCGGCCTCGCGGCCGTTGAGGTGCAGGTCGGGGATGTTCTCCTTGCCGTGCGTGAAGGCGGCCTCGCACAGGAACAGGTCGGCGTCCCGCGCCAGGTCGTCCAGCGCCTCGCTGACCCCGGTGTCCCCGGAGTACGTCAGGGCCTTGCCCCCGTGCTCGAGCCGGATCGCGTACGCCTCGACCGGGTGCCGCACCCGCTCGGTGTGCACGGTGAAGGGGCCGATCTCGAACGTGGACGGCTTGACCGTGTGGAAGTCGAAGACCTCGCTCATGGAGGACGCGGACGGCGTGTCGGCGTACGCCGTGGTCAGCCGGTGCTCGGTGCCCTCGGGACCGTAGACCGGGATCGGCGCGCAGCGGCCGCCGTCGTGCCGGTAGTAGCGCGCCACGAAGTACGCGCACATGTCGATGCAGTGATCGGCGTGCAGATGGCTGAGGAAGATCGCGTCGAGGTCGTACAGACCGATGTGGCGCTGCAACTCCCCCAGGGCGCCGTTGCCCATGTCGAGAAGCAGCCGGAAGCCGTCGGCCTCGACGAGGTAGCTCGAACAGGCCGATTCCGCGGACGGGAACGACCCCGAGCAGCCGACGACGGTGAGCTTCATGGAGCGGAAACCTCCGTGGACAGAAGCGGGTCGGGAAGCAGCAGGGCATGGTTGTGCGGTTCGTCGAGCGTAAGGCGCGAAAGCGCGGGTCGCTCCTTCGCCAGGGGCCGTTGTGGGCGAACTCACCTGTGCTGTCACCGGTTCGGCTGGACCGGGGGCGCATGGGGATCAGCCGAGGGCGCGCGGCGGGCGGCGCGCGCCGGTAACGTCCTCCGCATGGACACGACCTGGTGGCTCGCGCTGGTGGCGGTACTCCTGCTCGCCCTGGTCGCCACGCTGGTGGACGGCTGGGGACGGGGTCACCGGCCGCGCGGGCGCCGGCTGCGGCCACCCGGCCGGCCCGCGCCGCGGCCCCGACCGCGGGACCGGGCACGGAAACTGACGGACCGTCCGCGCCCGGGCGACATCTGGTGGGCCGACGTGCCCTACGAGGACCGGCCCGAGTCCAAGGACCGGCCCTGTCTGGTGCTGTCCGTGCGCGGCGACCGGGTCACGGTCGCCAAGATCACCAGTAAGGACCACGACCGGCGCGCGGGGGTCATCCCGCTGCCGCCCGGTTCGGTGGGCGACGCCCGGGGCCGCCCCAGTTTCCTGCGCACCGACGAGGTGCGCGAGGTGCGCGTGCGGGACTTCCGGCGCCGGGTGGGCACCGTCGACCCGGCCCTGTGGGACCAGGTACGCCGCCTGACCCGCTAGGCGGAGGGACGCGGCGGTGTCCGCCGCCCTTCCGGCACCCGCCGGGGAGCGCCGGACGACCGCGCCCCTGCCGGTGGCTAGCCGATCCGCACGGTGACGCGGAACTCCTGGATGCCCTTGCAGGAGACCCCGCCCGGTGTGGTGGGCCGGGCGCACAGGGGACGGCTGGAGGTCAGCTGGACGGTGCCGGTGGCGACGGCGCGGTAGGCGGCGGTCGCGTCACCCGGCTGGAGGACGAGCCCGGCGTTGATCGCGGTCAGCGCGTGGCCGCTCGCCCTGACCGGCTGCCACGGGCGGGACGTGGTGCCGTCCAGGGTGAGCCGCAGCTCGCCGCCCCGCTTGAGGCAGACGGTCTTCCCGGCGGCGGAGGAGGTGAGCCGCGCCTGGTCCGCGCAGCCGCCCGAGCGCGAGGGAACGGCGGACGGCTTGGCCGACGCCGAGGGCGTGGACTCGCCCCCGCAGCCCGCGAGCAGCAGGAGCAGGGCCGTCGCCGCGAGGGCGCGGGACGTCGTACGGCGCATGGGGTCCGCCTCTCCGTCGGGGCCGGTACCGTTCGGCACCGCTGGTGATGTGACGTACCACCGGCGCGATCGGCTCCCGGGAAACGCGCGCGCCCCGCGCGCGGACGGCTTCCGCGCGCGGGGCGGGGGTGCTGGTGCGGTTCAGCTCGTGGTGACGGCGGTGTCGTCCACGACGAAGCTGGTCTGCTGGGAGGAGTCCTCCACGCCGCTGAACTTCACGGTGACCGTCTGGCCCGCGAAGGACGAGAGGTCGAAGGTCTTCTGCGCGTACCCGGAGGCGGCGTTGACGTTGGAGTACGTCGCCAGGGTGGTCGAACCGGCGGTCACGGTCAGCTTGTCGTAGGCGGTGCTGCCCGTCTCGGCGGTGTCGATGTGCAGGTAGAAGGTGAGGCCGGCCTTGCAGCCGGCCGGGATCGTCACCGACTGGGAGAGCGTGTCGGTGTGGCTGGAGCCGTAGCCGTCGAGCCACGCCTTGTACGAGCCGGCGTGCGCGGCCTCGCCGCTGTCGGTGTTGATGACCCCGCTGCTGGCGGTCCAGGTGGTGTTGCCGGACTCGAAGCCGGGGTTGCCGAGCAACTGCGCCGGGGTGCAGGTGCCGCCGCCTCCGCCGGAGCCGCCGGCGGTGAAGGCGGCCGTGCCGTTGGGGGTGCCCCAGCCGGTCGGGCCGTCGTAACCGGCGCGCGCGGTGCAGAAGTACGAGGTGGCGCAGGAGCCGTTGCTGCCGCTGGTCACGTCGTTGAGGTTCGCGGTGTGGCCGTAGGGGTACTGCGCCGGGTAGTCCGTGGCGCCCGGAGTGCCCGCCAGCGCGTAGACGCCGGCGATGATCGGGGCGGAGGCGCTGGTGCCGCCGTAGACCGCCCAGCCGGAGCCGCCGTAGGTGTCGTAGACGGCGACGCCGGTGGCCGGGTCGGCGACGGCGGAGACGTCGGCCTCCATCCGCTTGGCGCAGCCGGTGTCGGTCTGCCAGGCGGGCTTCGGGTCGTAGGCGGAGCAGCCGGAGCCGGTGCCCTCCGTGGAGCTGGTGTGCCAGACGGACTCGCTCCAGCCGCGGGAGTTGGACGCGGTGGTGAGCGCGGTACCGCCGACGGCGGTCACGTACTGCGAGGTCGCCGGGTACTCGGCGCCGTAGGCGGAGTCACCGGCGGAGACGGTGATGGCGACGCCCGGGTGCTTGAAGTACTGGGTGTCCTCGGTGGTCTGGGAGGACGCCTCGGAACCGCCCCAGCTGTTGGAGACGAACTTGGCGCCGAGCGAGACGGCCTCGTTCTCGGCGATGCCGAGGTCGGTGTCGTTGGCGGAGTTGGCCTCGACCAGGATGATCTTGCAGTTGGGGCAGACCGCGCTGACCATGTCGAGGTCCAGCGCCTCCTCGCCCGCCCAGCCCGTGTCGTTGGTGGGCAGCGAGGTGGTGGAGCCGGTCTGGCTGACCTGCTTGAAGCAGCCGTTGGCCTTGGTGCAGGCGGACAGGCCGTAGGTGGAGCGGTACGTGCCCAGGTCGGCCTCGGCGTTGGGGTCGTTGTAGGCGTCGACGACGGCGACCGTCATGCCGGAGCCGCCGGTGGAGGGCAGGCTGTAGGCGCTGTGCAGGTTGGCCGGGGAGAGGCCGGAGGGGGTGGCGGCGGCGACCGCGGAGGCGAGCCGCTGCTTGATGTCGGTGCGGCGCTGGGCGAAGCAGGAGGCCTGGCCGGGGTGGGCGGTGGCGCACAGACGGGTGGTGGGGACCTTCTGGCCGGCCTTGCCCGTGGGGTGGAAGGTCTGCCGGTCCGGGTCGGTCAGCGC
>NZ_MUNH01000552.1:0-4348 GCF_002154615.1 Streptomyces recifensis | reverse complement strand
ACCCCAACGCGGCCGACACCCCGCCGGACTTCCAGGGCATGGGCTTCATCCCGGTCTCCGTCGACGGCGGCACCCGCAACGGCACCCGCGAGCGGCTGCTCGACGTCCGCCACCGGGTCGGGGACCTGCTGACGATCAGGACCAACACCCTCGTCACGCGCGTGCTGTTCGACGGCGACCGCGCGGTGGGGGTCGCCTACCGCGAGCAGCACCGCGCCTACGGCGCCTCGTCGGACCGTACGTGCCGGCTGCGGCCGGACGCGGCGGACCGGGACGAGGACGCGGTGAGCGAAGGGACGGCGTACGCGCGCCACGAGGTCGTCCTGGCCGGGGGCACCTACAACACCCCCCAGTTGCTCATGCTGTCCGGCATCGGGCCGCGCGAGGAGCTGGAGCGGCTCGGCATCCCCGTACGCGTCGACGCGCCCGGTGTGGGGCGCAATCTGCACGACCGGTACGAGGCGTCGGTGGTGGCCGAACTGGACCAGGACTACCCGCTGTTCGAGGGCTCGTCGCTGGACGTGCCGCTCGCGGGCGAGGAGCAGGACGAGTTGATCGGCGAGTGGTACGCCGACCGGGGCGGCCCCTACGGCACCAACGGTCAACTCGCCGCCCTCATCGGCAGATCGAGCGTCTCGGACGGGGACTCCGACCTCATGCTGCTGGCGATGCCGCTCGACTTCCACGGCTACTACCCCGGTTACGCCGAGGACGCCACCCACGGCCGGAACCGGCTGGGCGTGGTCGTGCTCAAGGGACACACCAAGAACCGGGGCGGCTCGGTGACCCTGCGCTCCACCGATCCCACCGAACCGCCCGAGATCCGGTTCCACTACTTCTCCGAGGGCACACCGGGCTGGGAGGAGGATCTGGACGGCCTGGTGGACGGGCTGCGGCTCGCCCGTGACGTGATCGGCAACGCCTCGGAGGCTGGCGTGAAGGGCGAGCTGGTGCCGGGGCCCGAGGTGCGCACCGACGACCAGCTCAAGGAGTGGGCGCGGACCCAGTCCTGGGGGCACCACGCGTGCGGCACCGCCAGGATCGGCACGGCGGACGATCAGCTCGCGGTGCTAGACGGCGACTTCCGGGTGCGCGGAGTGGAGAGGCTGCGGGTGGTGGACGCCTCGGTGTTCCCCGACATCCCCGGCCTGTTCATCGCCTCCGCGGTCTACCTGGTCAGCGAGAAGGCGAGCGAGGCGCTGCTGGCGGAGTACCCGGCGCCGTGACCCCGGCCTCGCCGAACCACCTGGGCAGGTGGGCGAGCAGCTCCTCCTGGCTCTCCCCCGCCCAGCCGACATGACCGTCCGGGCGCAACAGCACGGCCGGTACGTCGAGTTCGTCGCTGACGTCGACGAGGTGGTCCACGCGGTCCGCCCAGCCCTCGGCCGAGAGGCGTCCGGTCTGGTCGAGGAGCAGACCGCGGGCGGTGTGGGTGTGCTCGTAGAGGCGTCCCTGCTTGAGCTTGACGTCCCGCAGCCGGCGGCCGAGGAGTTCGTGGCCCTCGCCCAGGTCGTAGCGGATGTCGACGGCGGTGATCATGCCGGTGATGTGGCGGTTGACCTCCTCGAAGTCCATGAGGCGGGCGAAGAGTTCGCGCAGTGCGGTGGGGCCGGGGTCGGTGCCGAGCAGGGTCATCGCGGCGCGGGTGGTCGTCAGGACGCGGGCGCCCACCGGGTGGCGTTCGGCGTGGTAGCTGTCGAGCAGGCCGTCCGGGGCCCAGCCGCGCACCTCGGCGGCGAGCTTCCATCCGAGGTTGAAGGCGTCCTGGACGCCGAGGTTGAGTCCCTGTCCGCCGGCCGGCGGGTGGATGTGGGCCGCGTCTCCGGCCAGCAGGACCCGGCCCACTCGGTAGCGCTCGGCCTGCCGGGTGGCGTCGCCGAAGCGGGAGAGCCAGCGGGGCGAGTGCACGCCGAAGTCGGTGCCCGCGACGGCCCGCAGCTGCTGCTGGAACTCCGCGAGGGTCGGGGCGGCACGGTCCTCGGCGACGCCGTCGGCGGGCACGATGACGCGGTAGACCCCCTTCTGGCCGTCGACGTCGGGTGAGAGGCCGAACCGCAACTGCGTCCTGCGGACCTCCTCGACGACGGCGGCGATGGTCGCCGGGTCCTCGGTGGCCTCCATGTCGCCGAGCAGGGTCTCGACCGAGGCGGGCTCGCCGGGGAAGCCGACGCCGAGCAGCTTGCGTACCGTGCTGCGGCCGCCGTCGCAGCCGACGGCGTAGCGGGCGCGGAGGTCGGTGCCGTCGGCGAGGCCCACGGTGACCCCGTCCGCGTCCTGGCTCAGGGCGACCACTTCCTGTCCGCGCCGGATCTCGGCGCCCAGTTCGCGGGCCCACGCGCCGAGGAGGCGCTCGGTGACGGCCTGCGGGGTGGCCAGGCCGTACGGGTGGGCCGTGTCCAGCCCGTCCGGCCACGGCTTGATGATGCCGCCGAACAGGCCGCCGGCCTGGAACTTCTCGCTCTCCGCGAGGAACCTGTCCAGCAGGCCCCGCTGGTCCATCACCTCGACACTGCGCGCGTGCAGGCCGCGGCCGCGGGACTGGCTGCTCGGCTCGGCCAGCCTCTCCAGCACGACCACACCCACTCCGGCCAGCCGGAGTTCCCCGGCCAGCATCAGCCCGGTCGGCCCGCCGCCGACCACGATCACATCGAACATCAACCCGCCCCATCAACGAAATGGCCCACCGGCCGACAGACAGGGGCGAACTCCGCGAGCGCCCCAATTCCCTCACTCCCGACCGCGGCCGCCCATTCTGCGACGCACAGGGGGCCTTGCCGCAAGGCCCCCTGTGCGCTATATCTTGAAAGTGGCAAGAGGAGTCCAACCTCTTGCCTTCGTTGTTTTCCGGGTCCGGGCTCCGTCAGAGTCCGGGGCGGGCCGGCGTGCCGCGGATACATTCGGTCTCGTGTCCAGTGAAGAATCCGGGAGCCCCGTCCCGGCCCGGCATATATGGCCGCTGTACGCGGCCGGGTTCACCACCGCCTTCGGCGCGCACGGCATCGCCGCCACCCTCGGCGGGCGCACCGACGACGCCGTCACCTCCCTGCTGGTACTGGGCGGGCTGCTCGCCCTCTACGACGGTGCCGAGGTGGTCCTCAAGCCCCTCTTCGGCACCCTCGCCGACCGCGTCGGCCCCCGCCCGGTGCTGCTTGGCGGGCTGGTGGCCTTCGCCCTCGCGTCCGCCCTGTACGTCGTCGCCGACAGCCCGGGCTGGCTGTGGGCCGCGCGTCTCGGCCAGGGAGCGGCGGCCTCCGCCTTCTCGCCGTCCGCGTCCGCCCTGGTCGCCCGGCTCAACCCGGCCGCGAGGCACGGGCGGGCGTTCGGCGGCTACGGCTTCTACAAGTCGGTCGGCTACACCCTGGGTCCGCTGCTCGGCGGCGTGCTGGTATGGGCCGGCGGGCTGCGCCTGCTGTTCGCGGTCCTCGCGGTGCTCGGCGCGGCGGTCGCCGTCTGGGCCGCCCTCGCCGTGCCCGTCGTACCCCCGCTGCCCAAGGTCCGGCAGACCCTCCTCGACCTTGGCCGCCGGCTGGCGGACCCCGGCTTCCTGGCCCCGACTGCCGCGCTCGCCGCGGCCACCGCGGCGCTGTCGGTCGGCGTCGGGTTCCTGCCCGTCTCCGGCCGGGCGGCAGGGCTGGGCACGGTGGCCACCGGGGCAGCCGTGTCGGTGCTCGCCGGCTGCGCGGCCCTCGTCCAGCCACGGGCGGGGCGTGCTCTGGACGACGGGCGCCTGACAACCCGCACAGGCCTGGCCGCGGGGCTGTCGGTCACCGCCTTGGGCCTGGTCTGCGCGATGCTGCCGGGGCTGACCGGCATCCTCACGGGGGCCGCCCTGATCGGCGCGGGCACGGGGCTGATCACCCCCCTCGGTTTCGCCACGCTGGCCGCGAGCACGCCTCGGGAGCGTCTGGGACAGACCATGGGCGCCGCCGAGCTGGGCCGGGAACTGGGCGACGCGGGCGGCCCGCTGCTCGTCGCCGCCGTCGCCTCGCTGGCCACCCTCACCTATGGCTTCGGGGCGCTCGCCGTGGTCGTCGGAGCCCTCGCGGCCGCGTTCGTCCGCCGACGCTCGGTGTCTCCCGTGCCCGGTCCGGGGGCCGAAGGGTGAGTGGCCGCGGACATCGGGTCACTTCCGGTGTCGGTGCCGCATCCTGCCGCGGTCCCGAGCCGAAGCGGGCCGCGGCGACGATCCGTCCCCGGCGCGCTGATCAGCAGGGCAGGTCGAGCGTGACGGCGCCGCCGTGTTCGGTGTTCTCGGCGTGCGCCGTGCCGCCGTGGGCGAGGGCGACGGCCTGGACGAAGGCGAGTCCGAGGCCGGCGCCCTCGCTGGTGCGGCTGGCCTCGGACTCGC
>NZ_MUNH01000551.1:0-5632 GCF_002154615.1 Streptomyces recifensis | reverse complement strand
GGCCTAGGGGGTGTCTCGTCGATCTTCGTGGATCAGCCCGCGGCGTCTGGTGCGGTACCTCGGCGTGCGGTCGGGTCGTCCTCGTACTGGACGTACTTGGGCGATTCGGCCGTGCGGCGAGGTGCCGTGCCAGGGGTCGCGGGCCCGCGAAGATCGGCGAGACATCCCCTAGCCCCGGAGGGCGGCCCGTTCCGCGGCGGCGGACAATGGGCTCCACGGGGAGACTCCAGCGAAGGGGAAGCGTGACCGAGACCAGCAGCACCCCATCCACCGCCGGTGACGCGCCAGAGGCGCGGCGCGGCCGGCTGCAACGCCTGATGCGCTACCTCCCCCTGGTCGCCCCCGTCCTGCTGTGGGCCGTGCCGTGCGGGGTCCTCCTGTACACCGGCCAGCACTGGCCGCTCCCGGTGACCCTGACCGGTACCGCGCTGTTCGTCCTCGGCCTGATCGGCATGCCGCTGGCGATGGCGCGCGGACACGGCCGGCGCCAGCAGGACCGGGCGGCGATCGTCGGGGACACCCTGCTGGGCGGCGCGTGGGTGCTGTTCACGTGGTCCGTTCTGCTCGGCATCCTGCTGCGCCTGGCCCTGACCGTGGCCAGGGTGGGCGACGGACAGGACCGGGCGCGCATCGTCACCTGGGCCGTCCTCGGGGTGACCGCCGTACTGCTCGCCTGGGGATACACCGAAGCCCGGCGTGTGCCGCGTGTGCGCCGAGTGGACGTGGAACTCCCGCGTCTGGGCGCGGGGTTGGACGGTATCCGAGTGGTCCTGATCACCGACACCCACTACGGCCCCCTCGACCGCGCCCGCTGGTCGGAACGGGTCTGCGAGCGGGTGAACACCCTGGAGGCCGACCTGGTCTGCCACACCGGCGACATCGCGGACGGCACGGCCGAACGCCGTCGCGCCCAGGCGGCTGCGCTGGGCACCGTCGAGGCGACGCGGGCCCGCGTCTACGTCACCGGCAACCACGAGTACTACAGCGAGGCCCAGGGGTGGGTCGACCTGATGGACGAGCTGGGCTGGGAGCCGCTGCGCAACCGCCATGTGCTGCTGGAACGCGGGGGCGACACCCTCGTGGTGGCGGGCGTGGACGACGTCACCGCCGAGTCCTCCGGCCTGGCGGGCCACGGCGCGGACCTCGCCGAAGCGCTGGACGGCACCGACCCCGGCCTGCCCGTCCTGCTCCTCGCCCACCAGCCCAAGTTCATCGACCGCGCGGCGGCCCACGGCGTGGACCTCCAGCTGTCCGGCCACACGCACGGCGGCCAGATCTGGCCCTTCCACCATCTGGTCCGCCTCGACCAGCCCGCCCTCGCCGGACTCACCCATCACGGCGCCCGCACCCGCCTCTACACGAGCCGCGGAACGGGCTTCTGGGGTCCGCCGTTCCGCGTCTTCGCCCCGAGCGAGATCACGCTCCTCGTCCTCCGCTCGCCGTCGTAGGGCGGTGTGCGGTGGGGGTCAGCCCACCCGCCCATCAGTCCGTCTTCGGGGGCTTCTGCGTGTCGAAGGCGAAGAGCGTGTTGTTCGCCGCGGCCACGATCACCGCACGTCCCGCGACGGTCACGCGCGGGCTCGCCCCCTGCTCGCCCGTCAGCCCATCGGCCTGCGGCCCTGTCGTCCACAGGGGTGCGCCGTCCTGCGGTGACAGGGCGACGACCCGGCCGGTGGCCGAGCTGAAGTACAGCGCTCCGCCTCCCGCGACGGGCCCCGACGCGCCCTCCACAGCGGTCTGGCGTGACCACCTGCTCCGGCCGGTCGAGGGGTCGATCGCCGTGACCAGACCGGTCTGTCCGCTCACATAGACGGTGCCGTCCGCCAGGTCCGGTGTCCCCGCGAACGTCCTGGCCAGCCGGGAGTACGTCACCTTCCGCGCTGCCGGGTCGACCCGCACCACCCCGTCGTAGCCGTCCGACGCGACTCCCTCCCGGTGCTCCCGGAGCAGGACGAGCCTGCCGCCCGCGACGCCCATCGGCACTGCGGGGCCGTCGATCGTGAGAGGCGCGCCCAGTCTGCCCGTGGCCCGGTCGACCTCGTACAGCGTGGGGTGGAGCACCGCCACGGCGTCCACCTCCTCGTCGGTCGCACACATCGCGAGGAGGCTCGGACCGGCGGGGACGGGAGCGCACTGCGCGCCCGCGGGAAACGGCGTCGACCAGCGGACCGCACCGCTGCGCGCGTTCCGGGCCTCCAGGCGGGAGTTGGACCCGTCGACCGTCACCACGTCGGAGCCGAGCACGACGGCGTCCCTGGTCCGGCCCGTGACGGCCTGCGACTGCGCGCCGGACGGCACGGACCACAGCTCGCGGCCCGTCCCGGCGTCGACGGCCACCACCTCGGTGAGAGGGGACTTCGGGTCGTCCTGGGCGGCGATGCGGTATCCGAGCACCGTGTCGTCGGTCGCGCCCACCAGGTGCACGCCCTGAGCAGGAACGCCCGGACTCTTCACGGTCCACACCCGCGAGCCGTCGCGGGCCCGCAGACGGGCCGCGACGACACCGCCGCCCCCGCAGTACACCGCGTCCCCGCGCGCGACGCAGCGCAGTTCGTCCGGGATGTCCTCGCGGCCGCCCAGCACGGCCTTGCGCCAGGGCTTGAAGCCGTCCGGAAGGGCGGCACCCGGCGCGGCGGTGCTCCTGCCCTGGTCGCCGTCGCTCCCGGAGCGGGCCGCGTTCAGCGCGGCGACAGCCCCGCCGATGGCCGCCACCGCGACGGCGGCGGCGAGAGCGGGCCGCCATCGGTGACGCAGGCGGCGGCCGCCGGGGGCGTTCCGCGCGCCGGGACGGGCCGGTTCGGCGGTCGGGGCAGCCGTGGCCGGCGTCGGGATCAGATGCTGGGTGACCATGTCACCGGGCCGGACCGCGCCGGATCCGTCCGCCTCGGTCCCGCCGAGGTCGACCGGCAGGTTCCGCAGCAGCACGAGGAGTTCGTCCGAGGAGGGGCGCTCCCCCGGTTCCTTGTGCAGACAGGGCTCGACGACCGCGCGCAGCGCCTCCGGCACGGCGCCGAGCGACGGCTCCTCGTGCACCACCTGATATGCCATCAGGTAGGGGCTGTCGGCTTCGAAGGGGCCGCGGCCCGTCGCCGCGTACACCAGCAGGGTGCCCACCGAGAAGACATCCGACCGCGGCCCCACGTCGCGCGGCGACTGCAACTGCTCCGGCGACATGAAGGGCGGCGTTCCTATGATCCGCCCCGTCATCGTGAGCGTCTCCTGGTCCGCGGCACGCGAGATGCCGAAGTCGATGACGCGCGGGCCTTCGGGTGAGAGGACGACGTTCGAGGGCTTCAGGTCGCGGTGGACGACACCCGCCCGGTGGATGTCGCGCAGCGCCTCGGCCAGCCCGATGGCGAGGTTCCGCAGCTTCGCCCCGCTCAACGGGCCGTCCGCGGCACAGTGCTGGGCGAGCGTGCGCCCCTCGATGTAGGCCGTCGCCATCCACGGCTGCTCGGCCTCGGGATCGGCGTCGACCACAGCGGCGGTGAACGCACCGCTCACCCGCCGCGCCGCCGCCACCTCCTGCCGGAAACGGATGCGGAACTCGTCGTCCTCCGCGAAGTGCCGGTGGATCAACTTGACGGCGACGGGCCGCCCCGAAGCGGTACGGGCCAGGTAGACCGTGCCCATGCCACCCGAGCCGAGCCGCGCCTCCAGTGGGTAGCCGCCGATCTCGGCCGGATCACTTTCGCGCAGCGACACCGCTCCCGACTTCCCGCTCTCCACGAACACCTCTGCCACCACGGACCTGCCCACCTGTCCCCACAAGCTAACCGCAAGGCGGTCGGGCCCGGCGACACGGGTGACCCACAGGGCGTCGGACGGCTTCGGTGAGCGGCCATCAGAACGGGCCCGGCCGTCCGGGCCGGCAGGCACGACGCACGGCCCCTTCGACCCATCAGTCCGCGCGGGTGGCCCCCCTCGATGATGCGCGGCGAACCGGCCGTCCCCGTTGCCCGAGGCGCCGGCCCGTGCGAAGGCGGGCACCCCCGGCTTCCGTCCTGATCAGCCTGGTTCGGTCAGGGCCGCGTGCGCGGCGGCGAGGATCTCCTCGGAGAGCGGGAAGCCCTTCGTGGCCCGGGAGAGGACCAACGCGCCGAACAGCGTGCAGAGCCGGAGGATGCCGTCCTGGTCGGGACCGCCCAGGAAATCAGCGAATTCCGCCACCCCCTCCGCGTAGACGCGACGAGCCTCGTGCCCACCGCCGTCGCGCGCGATGTCGGTGGCGAGCGCGGCGACCGGGCAGCCGTCCGCCGGGTCGTCGCGGTGCTCGACGGAGAGGTAGGTGTCGATCAGCGACTGCTGGGCGGCGCGCTGCCCGTCGCCCTGCTCGGGACCCGCACTGTGGCGCTGAGCGAGCTCGGCGAAGGCGTAGGCGGTGACCTCGTCGACGAGCGCCTCCTTGGAGGCGAACTGCTTGTAGAAGGCGCCGTGTGTCAGACCGGCCGCCGCCATCACGTCGGCGACGCTGACCTGCGTGCCCCGCTCCCGGAACAACCGGGACGCGGTCTCCACCACCCGCCTGCGATTCTCCTCCGCCTGCGCCTGCGATACGCGGCCCATGAACACCTCCCGTTTGGATGTCGACTGGCATCTATCATAGACCCGTGCTTAGATTGCACCCATAATCTAATTGCCGGAAAGGGTGCCGCCGGCGCCCTCCGCATCCAGGAGCGAGCATGGAACTGAAGAACGCGGTCGCGGTCGTCACCGGCGCCAACCGGGGCTTGGGGCGACACCTGGCGGCCCAGCTCGTCGAGCGCGGCGCGAAGGTGTACGCCGCGGCCCGACGCCCCGAGACGGTCGACGTGCCGGGCGCCGTCCCCCTGCGGCTGGACGTCACGGACGAGGCGTCGATTCAGGAGGCCGCGCGCGTCGCGTCCGACACGACACTGCTGATCAACAACGCGGGCATCTCCACCGGCGCGTCCCTGATCGGGGGCGAGACGGCCGAGGTCCGCCGGGAGATGGAGACCAACTTCTTCGGCCTGCTCGCCGTGACCCGGTCCTTCGTCCCCGTCATCGAGGGCAACGGCGGCGGCACCGTACTCAACGTCCTGTCCGTCCTGTCCTGGCTCCACCCCGCGGGGCTCGGCTCCTACGCCGCGTCCAAGGCGGCGTCCTGGGCGCTGACCGATGCCGTTCGCGACGAACTGGCGCCCCGCGGCATCACGGTCTCGGCGCTGCACGTCGGCTACATGGACACGGACATGGCCTCCCATGTGCCCGCCGATCAGAAGGTCGCCGCCGCCGATGTCGCGGCCCGGGCCCTGCACGGCATCGAGACCGGCCGGCCTGAAATCCTCGCGGACGAGACGAGCCGGTACGTCAAGCAGAGCCTGTCCGCGGCACCTCGCACGAACGCGGCCGCCTGACGGTTTCGGCGCGGCGCACGGTCGCCACGGCCGGCCCACGTCGTGAGACGGGCGGACAGCCTCCGCCCCCGCCGTACGAGCGGGTCATCTCGCAGCGGACGTCGCGGCTGAGGAGCGCGTCGGGTCGGTCGACGGCGCCGCCGTGCGCAGGCGAGCGGTGGGGGGCAACGGCCGACGCTCCGTAGGGGTGGCCGAGGGGACGGCTGAGGGCGAGGCGGTGGCCGCCGGGGGGCGGGTCGGCCTGGTCGGCGTAC
>NZ_MUNH01000550.1:0-732 GCF_002154615.1 Streptomyces recifensis | reverse complement strand
CCGTGGGGGTGAAGCGGGGCGCGCGCGCCTCACTCCGGGCCCCCTAGGGGCGCGTGGGCCGCGGCACGGGTGAGGGTGCGCAGGGCGTGGGCCAGGAGGACCAGGGCCGCGCAGCCGCAGCTCAGGGCCGGGATCACCGTCACCCCCAGGGGGTCGACCAGCGCGGTCACCGGCACGGCGAGGAACCCGCAGTCGGGCAGCCGCCCGCTCAGCACCAGCGCCGGCGCCGCCACCTCGGCTGCCGCCGCCGCGCCCAGGATCACGGCCGGCGCGTGCCGGTGCCGGTGGGCGGTGAGGAGGCGGGCGAGGAGCAGCAGGGCGCCCAGGGTGAGGGCCTGCGGGTAGGCCGGGTCCTCGTGCAGCACGGCGCCGGTGAGGGCGAGCAGGCCGGTCAGGGCGGCCAGGTACAGCGCGAGGACGCCGAGCAGCAGGGGGCGCGCCCCGGAGGTGAAGTCCTCCAGGCCCCGGCTGCCCGCGAGCCGGCGGTGGGCGCCGAGGTCGAGCAGATGGGCGCACCAGGCGGCGGGGGCGCAGGCCAGGGCGAGGGCCAGTACGGGCGCGGTGGCAGTGGGCCAGGGGCCGTCCGGGGTACCGGTGGGCAGCCCGTCGGGGCCGCCGCCCACGACGGCGTCCAGCAGGCCGTCGCCGAGGAGGGTGTACCCGAGCAGGCAGACGGTCCACACGGGTGCGGAGGGCCGCGGGGCAGCGCCGGGGCCCTCCGCACCCGTGTGG
>NZ_MUNH01000549.1:0-7839 GCF_002154615.1 Streptomyces recifensis | reverse complement strand
CGCTCAACCGGGACGCCGCGAGGGCGGCCTGCGCGGCGTCCCGGTTGAGCGCGACCATGGTCTCGACCGCCTCCGGGAAGACCTCGCCGGTCGTCTTGTGCCGGTTGTTGAGTACGCCGAGGCCGAGCGGTTTGGTCAGCGACAGCGGCACTCCCGGCCGTCCTGCGTCGTTGCGCAGCAGCCGCTCCGGGTCGACGACGCCGGTGACGGCCATGCCGTACTTGGGTTCCGGGTCGTCCACGCTGTGTCCGCCCGCCACCGCGCAGCCCGCCCGGGCGGCGACGTCCATGCCGCCGCGCAGCACCTCACGGGCGAGGTCGAACGGCAGCACGTCGCGCGGCCAGCACAGCAGATTGACGGCCACGAGGGGCGTGCCGCCCATGGCGTAGACGTCGGAGAGCGCGTTGGCGGCGGCGATCCGGCCCCAGTCGTACGGGTCGTCGACCACCGGTGTGAAGAAGTCGGCGGTCGCGACGGCAGCGGGTAGACCGGGGCCGCCGGGCAGCCGGACGACCGCCGCGTCGTCGCCGTGGTCGAGGCCGACGAGCAGCTCACCGGGGGCGTCGGCCGGCGCCCCCGGAGGGACGAGCCCGGCGACCATCTCCTCCAGCTCGCCGGGCGGGATCTTGCAGGCGCAGCCACCGCCGTGCGCGTACTGCGTGAGGCGCAGGGCCTCGGGTCCGCGCGCCGGTCCGGCATCGGTCCGCGTGTCCGTCATGGCTGTATCAGTCCTCGTTCGAAGGGGTGGATGCCGTGTGGCGCGTTGACTGTGGTGGGGAGGCGGCGGTTGCATGGCCGTACGGCCGCCGCGTTTCCGGGACGGCCGGCGGGGAGGCGTAAGGGTGCCTGGTGGCCCTCCCGGTCTTCAAAACCGAGGTGTCCGAGCAACTCGGGCAGGTGGGTTCGATTCCCATCCGTCTCCGCCAGCTCCTCTCGTCCGTCACCGTGGCTCCCGGCAGCGGCGCAGCGTGCCGTCGAGTCGTTCGGTGCGGCCGTGCCGGTCGAGGTACTCCAGCAGCGGGACGGCCACCCGGCGGGTGGTGTCCAGCGCGCGGCGGGCCTGGCTGGTGGTGAAGGGCTGCTCCAGTTCCGCGAGGACGGCGGCGGCCTCGGCGTCCGCGCCGGGCAGCAGCACGATGTGCCGGTCGATCCGCAGCAGCGCCCCGGCCGCCTCCGCGGCCGCCAACAGCTGCGTTTCCAGGCCGAGTTCGGCCAGCCGGGCGGCCTCGGGCGCGCGGAACGGCCGATGGGCGAGGTCCGCGCGTACGGCCTCCACGGCGGCCGCGATCCGGGGCGGCAGGGTGGGCCGCGCCTGGCTGCCGAGGAGCCGGCCCCCGCTGTACCGCAGCTCGGGCGACTCCGCCAGCAGGGCTTCCACGAGGCTTCTTTCGGGCAGGCCGAGCGCCTGGCGGGCCGACTCCAGTGGCAGGCCGGGCTCGAGCGGGTGCCGGGCGGCGTGCTCCTCGACCACGGTGCCGAGGCGCTCGCGCAGGGTCGCCCAGTGGTCCGGGTCGGCCAGCCAGTCCCCGGTGACCGGTTCGGCGGGCGGGGTCACCCCCATGGCGCGCAGCTCGGAACGGCGGATCAGCCCGCGCCTGCGCAACTCCCCGGCGGCGTCCGTCTCCCGCAGCTCCTCGTCCCGCGCGGCGGCCGCGCCCCGCCGGGTGAGCCGGGGCGGGCGGACGTCGAGGACGGTGACGCCCGCCGGGATGCTGTGCCGGCCGGGGTCCCGCAGGAGCGCGCCGTCTCCGACACGCAGCGGGAGGGAGGTGCCGAGCCGCAGCCGCGCGGTGTCCTCTCCCAGCGGGCGGACGGTAACCGGAACGGCCGACGAGCCGACGTGCAGGGTGAGTTCGCGGGGCAGGTCGGAGGCCGGGGCGCCGCGCAGCCGTACGTCCACGGTGTCGGTGGTCAGCCAGCGGTCCGGCGTGAGGAGGGCGTCCCCCCGGCCCAGTGTCCCGGCGCCGGACCCGCCGACGTTGACGGCCACCCTGGCCACCGCGCCGGCCTCCTGCCGGGACTCCTTGAGGCACTCCAGCCCGCGCACCCGCAACAAAGTGCCGTCGCGGGCGAGCTGGAGACGGTCACCGACGCGCAGGGTGCCCGCGCCGAGGGTGCCGGTGACGACCGTGCCGTGGCCGCGCACGGTGAACGCCCGGTCCACCCACAGCCGTACGTCCGCCTCGTGGTCGGGCGCCGGCAGCTCACCGGCGAGCCGGGCCAGCGCGTCGCGCAGGGTGTCGAGCCCCTGCCCGGTCACCGCGCTGACGTCGACGCATCGCACCTTCCCGAGGGAGGACTCCGCGATCCGGGCGAGGGCCGCCGCGCGGACCGCGTCCGGATCGGCGAGGTCGCTGCGGGTGACGGCGAGGACGCCGTGCCGTACGCCGAGCGCGTCGAGGATGGCGAGGTGCTCCTCGGACTGCTGCTGCCAGCCCTTGTCGGCGGCGACCACGAACAGGACGGCGGGGACGGGCCCGGCCCCGGCGAGCATGTTGCCGACGAGACGTTCGTGTCCCGGGACGTCCACGAAGGCGATGTCCCCGGCCGCGGGCAGCCGGGTCCAGACGAAGCCGAGGTCGATCGTCATGCCCCGGCGCCGCTCCTCGGCCCAGCGGTCGGGCTCCATGCCGGTCAGGGCGCGCAGCAGCGCGGACTTGCCGTGGTCGACGTGGCCTGCGGTGGCGATGACGTGCACGGTCAGCTCCCCGTCCCCGGCGCGCCCCGGCGTACGGCCTCCGCCAGCCCGGCGTCGGCGGCCTCGGGGACGGCCCGCAGGTCCAGCAGGCAGCGGCCGTCCTCCACGCGGGCCATCACGGCGGGCTCGGTACCGCGCAACCGGGCCGCGTAGGCGGCGGGCAGGGAGACGGCGGCACTCGGCAGCGTCACCCCCGGTGCCCCGCCTCCGCCGACCACCGCCTCGGTGTCCACGGCACGGCTGTCGATCCCCTCGGCGCGCAGCGTCCCGGCGAGCCGTTCCGCGCGCTCCCGGAGTGCCCGGGGGTCGGCCCGCAGCGCGGTCACGGTCGGAGGCAGCGGGCCGCGTACCGTCGCCTCCAGCGCGGCGAGGGTCAGTTTGTCGACCCGCAGGGCGCGGGCCAGCGGGTGCCGTGCCAGGGTCCGTACGAGGCCGACGTTGCCCAGCAGCAGTCCGCACTGGGGGCCGCCGAGCAGCTTGTCGCCGCTGGCGGCGACCAGGGCGGCACCGGCGCGCAGCCGGCTCGTCGCGTCGGGCTCGTCGGGCAGCGCCGGTTCCGGGGTGAGCAGCCCCGAGCCGATGTCCGCCACCACCGGCACGCCCAGCGGGGCGAGTTCGGCGACGGAAGCCTCCCGGGTGAATCCGGTGAGACGGAAGTTGGAGGAGTGGACCTTCAGGATGAAGCCGGTGTCCGGGCCGACGGCGGCGGCGTAGTCGGCGGGGGTGGTGCGGTTGGTGGTGCCGACCTCGCGGAGCCGGGCGCCGGTGGAGACGAGCAGGTCGGGCAGGCGGAATCCGTCCCCGATCTCCACCATCTCGCCACGGCTGACGATGATCTCGCGGCCGCGCGCGAGCGCGGTGGCGGCCAGCACGAGCGCGGCCGCGCCGTTGTTGACGACGTGCGCGGCCTCGGCGGCTGGTACGGCCCGCAGCAGCGCGTCGAGGGCGGAACGGCCGCGCCGGGCGCGCACGCCGGTGCCGAGGTCGAGTTCCACGTCCGTGGTGCCGGAGGCGGCCAGTACGGCGTCCCGGGCTGCCTCGGAGAGCGCGGCGCGGCCCAGGTTGGTGTGGAGCAGGACGCCGGTGGCGTTGATGACGGGGCGCAGCGCGGCGGCGGTGGCGGGCAGGGCGGCCACGGCACGGTCGGCGATCTCGGCGACGGGCACCGCGCCGCTCCGTGCCTGGGCCTGCACGCCGGCGACCACGTCCTTGACCAGCCGACGCCCGAGCCGCGCCGCCGCCGCGTCGAGCCGGGGGTCGGCCAGCAGCGCATCGGTACGCGGCAGCTGCCGCCGCTCGTCCACGGGCGGGGCGACGGAAGAGTGCTCGCGGTCCATCTCGGGCCCCTCTTGGTCCGGCCGTGCCGACGACAGAATCCCCTTTTGTCAGGCTACGACCGTCTCCGGTACGCAGCGCTCGCGCCACACCGGGACACTCTGGGCGGCGACGGCGTGGGACCTGAACGAGGGGCGGGCGGAAACGGTCCGGCAGGCACGTCGTGCCCGCGGTCGCCGAGGTGACGCAGGAGATCCAACTCGCGCACGCCGCTGTGCCATTGGCTCCGTACGTCCCTATGCTCGGCTCCCACCGGAGGCGCTTCGCGGAGCGCTTGTTGGAGCGAAGGAGCCGCACGTGCCCACTGCCGAGGTCAATGGCGCAGCGATCACCTACACCGATACCGGCGCGCCTCCGGGCAGCCCGGACGCGCCGGCCGTCGTCTTCGGTCACGGGCTGCTGTTCAGCGGCTGGATGTTCCATCCGCAGATCGAGGTCCTGCGGGAGCGGTACCGCTGCGTGACCGTGGACTGGCGCGGCCAGGGCGACACCCCCGCGACGCCGTCCGGATACGACATGGACACCCTGACCGCCGACGCCGTCGCCCTGATCGAACGCCTCGGCCTCGGGCCGGTGCACTGGGTCGGTCTCTCCATGGGCGGCTTCGTCGGCCAGCGCATCGCGGCCCGGCACGGCGAACTCCTGCGCTCACTGACGCTGTTGGACACGAGCGCGGACGGCGAGCCGTCGGACAAGGCGGCCGAGTACCGGCTGCTGGCGCGCGTCTACCGCTTCACCGGCGTCGGGCCGGTGCTGGGGAAGGTGAAGGCCGCGATGTTCGGCCCCGGCTTCCTGGCCGACCCGGCGAGCAAGCCGGTGATCGACGAGTGGGTACGCCGCCTGCGTCGCTGCGAGCGGGCCGGGATACGCCAGGCCGTGCTGGGAGTCATCGAACGGGAGCCCTCTCACGCCGAGTTGAGCCACATCTCGGTACCCACGCTGGTCGCCGTCGGCGCCGACGACCGGGCCACTCCCCCCGCCGACGCGGAGCGTATCGCGGCCGCCGTCGAGGGGGCCCGGCTGGAGGTGGTGCCGGGGGCCGGGCACAGCAGCACGCTCGAACAGCCCGCCGCGCTCACCGCACTGATCGGCGACTTCCTGGCGTCGGTGGATGTCCGCCGCTGAGCGGGGCGGGGCGGCGCCCTCGCTGAAACCGCTGAGCGCCGAACTCGCTCCTGCGGTGCTGGCGTTCGAGCTGGCGAACCGGGACTACTTCGCCGCTGCCGTCTCCGACCGGGGCGACGAGTACTTCGCCCGCTTCACCGACCGCTACACCGCCCTCCTCGCCGAACAGGCCGCCGGCGTCTGCGCCTTCTACCTGCTCGTCACCGGGACCGGCACGGTCCTGGGCCGTTTCAACCTCTACGACCTCGCCGACGGCACCGCCGAGGTCGGCTACCGGGTGGCGGAGCACGCCAGCGGGCGGGGCGTGGCGACGGCGGCCGTACGGGAGTTGTGCGCCCTGGCGGCGGACAGGCACGGCCTGCACACCCTCCGCGCGGCCACCGCCCACGAGAACATCGCCTCTCAGCGCGTGCTGCTCAAGGTGGGGTTCGTCCGCACCGGTCCCGCCGGTCCGGCCGACCTCGGGGGCAGGACGGGGAGTTGGTACCGACTCGACCTCTCCCACCGGCCGTGAGCACCGGGCGTCTCACCATCCCGTCAGCAGAAGGTGGTTGAGCAGCAGAGCCAGGATCACCTGGGCGGCGAGCCAGGCTCGGGGGCGGGGCAGCAGGGCGCACGCGGCCAGCAGCCACACCGCGAAGGGGAGCCAGATGCGTTCCGTCTCCGCCTTGCTCATGCCGGACAGGTCCGCGACGAGCAGGGCGGCCAGGGCCGCGCAGACGATCAGGGCGAGGCGGGTCGCGGGGCCGTCGCCGCGGTGGACGAGGGAGCCCGCGGTGCGCGGGAGGGCCGCCGCCGTCGCCGGGCCGGTGATGATCGCGGCGCAGGCGAGGTTGGCCCAGATCCAGTAGCCGTAGGGACGCGTGCCGCCCACGCCCTGGTAGTAGCGGGTCACCAGCAGGTGATAGGCCGTCCACCAGTTGAAGCCGAGCAGGCCGAACACCACGGGGGTGACGGCCAGCCCGGCGAGGAAGGGCAGCACGAGCGAGGGGCGGGCCCGTAGGTCCGCGCGGGCGAGGACGAGTATCGCGAGGCCGATCAGGGCGATCAGGGTGAGGCCGTAGGAGAGGTAGCCGGTCAGACCGGCCAGCAGTCCGGAGGCCCCCGCCCACAGCAGTGACCGCCGGGTGAGGGCGAGCGCGAGGCAGGCCAGTGCCCAGGCGGCCACCGCGGCGAAGTAGGCGTCGGCCGAGGAGCCCATCCAGACCGCGGCGGGGGCGAGTACCAGGAAGGGCGCCGCCCGCCGGGCGAGGCGCTCGTCCGCCAGCGCGCGTACGGCGACCAGCACCGCGGCGGAGGCGGACGCGCCCAGCACCACGCACCACATCCCGGCCCAGCCGCCCCCGCCCAGTCCGATCCGGTCCAGCAGGACGAAGGTGAGCGTGGCGGCGGGGGGATGGCCGGCCACATGGGCGGGCCAGTTGCCGGGGACGCCCGCGAGGATATGGCCGTCGAAGCCGCGCAGGGTGGCCGGGATGTCGTGGAAGCGGCCGATGACCTGGAGGTACTCGTTCGCGGTGGTGAGCCGGGTGGCGATGCCCACGTGCCAGCCGTCGACCAGGGCGAGGGAGACGATCCAGGCGGCGGACGCGGTCCAGGCCACCCAGGGCAGGGCCCGCCAGGGCAGCCGGGCGGCGAGCGCGGGACCGTACGCCACTCCGGCGGCCGCGAGGATCAGCGCGGCCGGGGTGCCGGGGCCGACGTGCGGGTCCCAGTCGGCGAAGAGCGGGGGCCAGTGCACGAACAGGGTGTGGTGGGCGTCCTGGATGTGACGGCCGACCAGGACGGCGGCGGTCACCAGCAGGACGGCTGCCGCCGCGGCGTACAGGTCGCGGCGTGGGGTGTGGGGCTCGCGGTGGATCACATCGGCACGCTAGGCCGTAGGGGCGTCTCCGGTCCGCCTTCCGGGCCGGACGTCAGCGTTTCGTCATGGGTCGCGCGCCCGTTCCGGGGTGCTGCCGGGCCTACGGTCGGGGCATGCGCGACGATCCCCGGCTTCCCACCTCTTCCCACTTCTGGCGCAGCCCCCTGCGCGGCACCTGGTTCACGGCGGTGCTCGGGCTGGTGCTGCTCGGCGGCATCAGCGTGCTGTTCGTGACCGGCCTGGTGTCGTACGCCGCCTACAACCCCAACCTCTCGCCGGTGAACGACACGACCCCGGACAAGGGGCTGCTCGGCTTCTACCTCTTCGACTGGCCGGCCGGCCCGTCCTGGCTGTACCGGCTGAGTCAGGGCGTCCACGTGACGCTGGGCGTGGTGCTGGTCCCGGTCCTGCTGGCCAAGCTGTGGTCCGTGGTGCCGAAGCTGTTCACGCTGCCGCCGGCCCGTTCGGTGGCGCACGCCCTGGAGCGGGTGTCGCTGCTGCTCCTGGTGGGGGGCGCGCTGTTCCAGTTCGTCACCGGGCTGCTCAACATCCAGCTGGAGTACGTCTTTCCCGGCTCGTTCTATCCCCTGCACTTCTACGGCGCCTGGGTGTTCATCGCCGCGTTCGCCGTGCACGCGGCACTGCGGGCACCGATGGCGGTGCGTGCCGTTCGCGCACGACGGCGAGACGAGGCGGAGCTGGAAGCGCCCCGGCCCGCCCCGCCCACCGTCTCCCGGCGCGGTGCACTGTGGCTGGTCGGCGGTGGTTCGCTGCTGCTGTTCGTGACGACGGTGGGGCAGAGCCTCGGCGGCCCGCT
>NZ_MUNH01000548.1:0-1900 GCF_002154615.1 Streptomyces recifensis | reverse complement strand
CACAGGCGGCGGGCCGCCGTCATGACCGACCGATAGTGTGGGCGCTCGTCCGAGACGCCCCGCTGTCCTTGATGGGCACAGGCGTCCACCGCAGTCCATCGAACCGGGGCCCGTACCTCGATGTCCGTGCACAGCCATACGACAGCCCAACACGACGCTGCCACCCCTGAGTTCCCGCGCCATGTGGTGACGGCCGTCCTCGTCACCCATGACGGCGCCCGCTGGCTGCCCGACGCGCTCGCCGGGCTGCTGAGTCAGGAGCGCCCCGTGCAGTACGCGGTGGCGGCCGACACCGGCAGCGCGGACGACTCCGCCCAACTGGTCACCGAGACCCTGGGGGACGAGGCCGTCGTCCACCTGGCCCGGCGCACCGGCTTCGGCCAGGCCGTGGACGAGGCCACCCGCCTCGCCCCCGTCCTCACCCCGGACGACCTGCCCTACCTCAGGCGTCCGAACAGCTGGGACCCGGCCACGCGCACCTGGCGCGACGACGCCTACGACCTGCCCGAACTGCCCCACGGCGAGCCGGTCCAGTGGCTCTGGCTGCTGCACGACGACTGCGCCCCGGAGCCCGACGCGCTCGCCCAGATGCTGCGGGTCGTGGACAACGAACTCGAACTCGGCCGCGACGACGTGGCCGTGGTCGGCCCCAAGCTCCGCGGCTGGTACGACCGCAGGCAACTGCTGGAGGTCGGCGTCTCCATCGCCAACTCCGGCCGCCGCTGGACCGGTCTGGACCGCCGCGAACAGGACCAGGGCCAGCACGACCACGTCCGCACCGTGCTCTCCGTCTCCACCGCGGGCATGCTGATCCGCCGTGACGTCTTCGAGCGGCTCGGTGGGTTCGACCGCCGGCTGCCCCTGATGCGCGACGACGTCGACCTGTGCTGGCGCGCCCACACCGAGGGCTACCGCGTCCTGATCGCCCCCGACGCCGTCGTCCGGCACGCGGAGGCCGCCTCCCGCGAGCGCCGCACCGTCGACTGCGCGGGCCGCACCACCGCCTCCCCGCACAAGGTCGACAAGGCCGGTGCCGTCCACACCCTCCTCGCCAACACCCGCACGGCCGCGCTGCCCTGGGTGCTGCTCCGGCTGGTCCTCGGCACCCTGCTGCGCACCCTCGCCTACCTGGTCGGCAAGGTGCCCGGCCAGGCCCTCGACGAGATCCGCGGCCTGCTGGGCGTCCTGCTCCGGCCCGAACGCATCCTCGCCGCGCGCCGCAGCCGGGGCCCCTCGCAGATCGACAAGGACGAACTGCGGCAGCTGTTCCCGCCGCCCGGCGCCACCATCCGCGCCACGGCCGAGCAGATCGCCGCCAACTTCTCCAGCAACTCCGACGTCGACACCTCCGCCGGCCGCCACGGCAGCGCGGTCGAGTCCGGACCCGGCGGCGACGACGCCGACTTCCTGGAGATCGAGCAGTTCGCCCGGCTCAAGCGCATCGCCCGCAAGCCCGGCCCGGTGCTCTTCCTCGCCCTGCTGCTGATCTCCCTGGCGGCCTGCCGCGCCCTGCTGGGCGGCGGTGCCCTCGCGGGCGGCGCGCTGCTGCCCGTCCCGCCCGGCGCGAGCGACCTGTGGGCCGGCTTCGCCGCCGCCTGGCACCCGGTCGGCGCCGGCAGCACCACCTCCGCGCCGCCCTACCTCGCGGTGGTGGCGACGCTCGCCTCGCTCTTCCTCGGCTCCACCGGGCTCGCGGTCACCGTGCTGCTGGTCTGCTCGGTGCCGCTGGCCGGCTTCACCGCCTACTTCGCCTCCCGGCCCCTCGTCAGTTCCCGGCTGCTGCGCGCCTGGACGGCCGTCGCGTACGCCTTCCTCCCCGCCACCACCGGCGCGCTGGCGCAGGGCCGCATCGGCACCGCCGTACTCGCCGTACTGCTCCCGCTGATCGCCCGCGCGGGCG
>NZ_MUNH01000547.1:0-3087 GCF_002154615.1 Streptomyces recifensis | reverse complement strand
AGCCTCGGCCTCCTCGCG
The DNA here is from genome assembly GCF_002154615.1 of Streptomyces recifensis. Taxonomy (NCBI): domain Bacteria; kingdom Bacillati; phylum Actinomycetota; class Actinomycetes; order Kitasatosporales; family Streptomycetaceae; genus Streptomyces; species Streptomyces recifensis. The sequence continues at coordinate 3,069 of NZ_MUNH01000547.1, read as the reverse complement.
GAACAGGCATACCGCCGAGGCTGCTCCGTGGTGGCCGTGGCCCCCGCCGGAACCCCCCTCGCGGAAGCGGTCGCGGGCGCGCACGGCATGTTCATCCCGATGGCGACGGCGCCGTACGACCAGGGCGAGCCGGTCGCCGCGTCCTCCTCAGGCGTCTTCTGGGCCCTGCTCACCCCGCTGCTGGCCCTCCTGGACCGCGTCGGCCTGCTGACCGCCGGTCCCGACGCGCTGGAGAAGGTGGCCGACCGCCTCGACCAGGTCGCCGAGCGCTGCGGCCCCGCCATCGCCACCTACGGCAACGCGGCCAAGACGCTCGCCGCGGAACTCGCCGACGCCCTGCCCGTCGTCTGGACGGAGGGCCCCTCCGCCGGCCCGGCGGGCCGCCGCTTCGCCGCCGCCCTGGCCGAACTCGCGGGCCGCCCCGCCCTGGTGGCCGAACTCCCCGAGGCGCTCCTCGCGCACGAGGCCCTGCTCTCCGGCCCGCTGGCCGCCCGTGCCGATCCGGACGACTTCTTCCGCGACCGCGTCGAGGAGGCGCCCGCGATGCACGCGCGCGTGGTGCTGCTCCGGGACCGTCCCATCGCCGGTCTCAGCGCCGCCCCCGGCGCCCGCGACCTGGCCCTCGGACACGACACGCCGATCAGCGAACTCGAACCGGAGGAGGGCGGCGAACTGGAGACCCTCGCCGACCTGATCGCCGTCACCGATTTCGCCGCCGTTTACCTGGCGCTCGCCGCCGGCGCCTGAGCTGATCCCAGGCACCCGCCCGCGGCGCCCGTACGGAGACAGAGAAGACACATGGACCGCCTCGACAACACCGTCCGCCCCTACGCCTGGGGCTCGACCACCGCCATCCCGCGGCTGCTGGGCACCGAGCCCACCGGCGAACCGCAGGCCGAGATGTGGATGGGCGCCCATCCCGGTGCTCCGTCGCGCACCTCGCGCGGCACGCTGGTGGAGGTCATCGACGCCGACCCGGAGCGCGAGCTGGGCGCCGAGGCGGTGGCGAAGTTCGGCCCGCGTCTGCCCTTCCTGCTCAAGATCCTCGCCGCGGGCGCCCCGCTCTCCCTCCAGGTCCACCCCGACCTGGCCCAGGCGCGCGAGGGCTACGCCGAGGAGGAGCGCAGGGGCGTCCCCGTGGACGCCCCCGACCGCAACTACAAGGACGCCAACCACAAGCCCGAACTCATCTGCGCCCTCACCGAGTTCGACGGCCTGTGCGGCTTCCGCGCCCCTGCCGAGGCGGCCGGCCTGCTCGACGGCCTGGGCGTCGACTCCCTCAAGCCGTACGTCGACCTGCTGCGCGCCCAGCCCGAGGACGCCGCCCTGCGGGAGGTCCTCACCGCCATCCTCACCGCGAACCCCGAGGACATGGCCGACACCGTCACCGAGGCCACCGCCGCCTGCACCCGCCTCGGCGGCCCGTACACCCCGTACGCCGACATGGCCCGCGACTACCCCGGCGACCCCGGCGTGATCGCGGCCATGCTGCTGAACCACGTCCGGCTCCAGCCCGGCGAGGCCCTGTTCCTCGGCGCGGGCATCCCGCACGCCTACCTGGACGGTCTCGGCGTCGAGATCATGGCCAACTCCGACAACGTCCTGCGCTGCGGCCTGACCCCCAAGCACATCGACGTCCCCGAACTCCTGCGCGTGGTCCGCTTCGAGGCGAGCGACCCCGGTGTCCTGCGCCCCGAGGCCTCCCCGGAGGGCGAGGAGGTCTACGAGACCCCCATCGACGAATTCCGGCTCTCCCGCTGGGTCCTGCCCGGCGAGAGCGCCCGCGACCTGACCCTTCCGACCCCGCAGATCCTGCTGTGCACGGCCGGTTCGGTCCGCGTCGGCGAGCACGGTCTGCTGCCGGGGCGGTCCGTCTTCGTTCCGGCGGGCGAGAAGGCCGAGGCGTCCGGCGAGGGCACGCTGTTCCGCGCCACTGTGATCGTATGACCGCCCCTGTGGACACCTGAGGCGCCGCACGCCGGTGGGACTGCAACAATGGCCCACCGGCAAAGCACGTGCAAAAAAGCGACCCGTGGGGGCACAAGAGCCGTGCGGGGGTGCCGAGAAGGCGACAAGGGCGAAGGGAAAACGCGAACTCATGAGCGCGTCAGGCGGTAACAAGGCGATCGTGGCGGCACTCGGCGCCAATCTGGCGATCGCGGCATCGAAGTTCGTGGCGTTCGCGTTCAGCGGCTCCTCGTCGATGCTCGCCGAGGGCGTCCACTCGGTCGCCGACTCCGGCAACCAGTTCCTGCTGCTCATCGGCGGCAAGAAGGCCCAGCGCGAGGCCACCCCGCAGCACCCCTTCGGCTACGGCCGCGAGCGGTACATCTACGCCTTCCTGGTCTCCATCGTCCTCTTCTCCATCGGCGGCATGTTCGCCATCTACGAGGGCTACGAGAAGATCAGCCACCCCCACCCGGTGGAGCACTGGTACTGGCCGGTCGGCGTCCTCATCTTCGCGATCATCGCCGAGGGCTTCTCCTTCCGTACGGCCATCAAGGAGTCCAACGAGCTGCGCGGCAAGCTCTCCTGGGCCCAGTTCATCCGCCGCGCCAAGGCGCCCGAGCTGCCCGTCGTGCTGCTGGAGGACTTCGGCGCGCTCATCGGCCTGGTCCTCGCCCTCGGCGGCGTCGGCATCGCCCTGCTCACCGGCGACGGCGTCTGGGACGGCATCGGCACCGTCTGCATCGGTGTCCTGCTCGTCGCCATCGCGCTGGTGCTCGCCTCCGAGACCAAGTCCCTGCTGCTCGGCGAGGCCGCCGGCCTGGAGGACGTCAAGAAGATCGAGGCCGCCATCGTCGACGGCGACACCGTCACCGGCGTCATCCACATGCGCACCCTCCACCTCGGCCCCGAGGAACTTCTCGTCGCCGCCAAGATCGCCGTCCAGCACGACGACACGGCCGCCGAGGTCGCCAACGCGATCAACCGCGCCGAGGCCCGCATCCGCGAGGCCGTCCCGATCGCCCGCGTCATCTACCTGGAGCCGGACATCTACAGCGCCGCCGAGGCCGCCAAGGGCCCCGACCCGCTCGCCACGCCGGGCGGCCCGAACCCCCACCCGGC
>NZ_MUNH01000546.1:0-12004 GCF_002154615.1 Streptomyces recifensis | reverse complement strand
CGCTCCGGGCCCCCGCCGCCGGGGGCGGCGGGGGCCCGGAGCGGACGCGAGTGCGACGGAGATCTGCCGGTCGTCAACGACGGCCGGAATGCGGCGGAAACGCGTCAGAAACCGGTACCGAGGCACCATCCTTCGGCCCTGTCCGCGAAGTTTATACGACACGTGTTCACCCGTTGTTTCGGCTATCCGAATCCGATGGCCCGGGCAAGGAGATATCCGGTCGTGGATACGTGCTGAACATCCCGATTTCCCGGCCGCAGGGGCCCGCTGACCTCGCCGGACCCCGCCCGCGCGGTCGGCCGATTGTCGTCGGCGTTTTTCACGAGGCGATCAGGGCACCCGAAGATGCGTGATGCGGCATGCCTAGTGAATGTGCCGCAGGACACTTCCGTCAGAATAATGGGCGGCGAGGCCGGATGCGGCGTTATCGATCGCTTCCGCTGGGCATCATCCCAACCGATCCGGGAGCCCCGGCGGCCGGACCCTCGGGCCGCCCATCCGAGGAGGGACACTTCCATGGGGGAGAAGGTCGTGGCAGGCCCGTTCGACCTGTCCGATCGCCAGCGCTACCGTGAAAAGCTCCAGAAGTGCCTGGCGGGACTGGAGCGACTGCTGGCGGAGAAACGGTTCGACCGTCCCAAGAACCTGATGGGGCTGGAGATCGAATTGAATCTCGCCGGCCCCGACGGTATGCCGAAAATGCTGAACGGCGAGGTACTGGAGCGGATCGCCAGCCGCGATTTCCAGACCGAACTCGCCATGTTCAATCTGGAGGTCAACATAGCCCCGCACCGGCTGGGCGACCGGGTATTCGACCGGCTCGCGGAGGAACTGCGCACCTCCCTCGCCTACGCCGACCGCAAGGCGGGCGAGGTGGACGCCGGCATCGTGATGACCGGCATCCTGCCCACGCTCGGCCGGGACGACCTGGTCTCGTCCAACCTCTCCGAGGTGGACCGGTACGCCCTCCTCAACGACCAGATCGTCGCCGCGCGCGGTGAGGACTTCCGGCTCGACATCGAGGGGGTGGAGCATCTGCGCTGCACCTCACGCTCCATCGTCCCCGAGGCGGCCTGCACCTCCGTGCAACTCCACCTCCAGGTGACGCCCGACCGGTTCGCCGACGTGTGGAACGCGGCGCAGGCGGCCTCGGCCGCGCAGATCGCGGTCGGCGCCAACTCGCCGTTCCTGTTCGGGCACGAGCTGTGGCGCGAGTCCCGGCCGCCGCTCTTCCTCCAGGCCACCGACACCCGCCCGCCCGAACTCCAGGCCCAGGGCGTACGGCCGCGCACCTGGTTCGGCGAGCGCTGGATCACCGGCGCCCACGACCTGTTCGAGGAGAACCTGCGCTACTTCCCGCCCCTGCTGCCGATCTGCGACGACGAGGAGCCGCTGGAGGTCCTCGACGCCGGCGGCGTGCCCAGGCTCGCTGAACTCGTCCTGCACAACGGCACGGTGTACCGCTGGAACCGCCCGGTCTACGACATCGCCGACGGCGTTCCCCACCTGCGGGTGGAGAACCGGGTGCTGCCCGCCGGGCCCACCATCACCGACGTGATCGCCAACGCGGCCTTCTACTACGGGCTGGTGCGCGCGCTCGCCGAGGAGTCCCGCCCGGTGTGGTCCCGGCTGCCCTTCGAGGCCGCCGAGGCCAACTTCGACGCGGCCTGCCGGTACGGCATCGACGCCCGCTTCACCTGGCCCCGGCGCGGCCGCTACGGCGGTACGGCCGAGGTCGACGCCGTCACCCTGGTCCGCGACGAGCTGCTGCCGATGGCCGCCGCGGGGCTGGACGCGTGGGGGATCGAGGCGGCCGACCGGGACTTCTACCTCGGGGTCATCGAGGAGCGGTGCCGCAAGCGGGTCAACGGCGCTTCCTGGCAGGCGGCCACCTTCCACCGCGCCCTGGAGAAGGGGCACGGCCGGGAGGAGGCGCTCGCCGCGACGACGCGCCGGTACGCCGAGCTGATGCACGCCGGGGAGCCGGTGCACACCTGGCCGGTGGGGGTGCCGGAGCCGGTGCCGCTGGGCTGAGGAGGCTTTCCGGGGGCGCTTTCCGGAGGCTCTTTCCGGAGTCACGGCCGTACGCGGGTGTTCCGTCCGCGTACGGCCGTGCCGTGTGCCACCCGGTGCGCGGCCCGGCCGGGTCCTTCTGCGATCCTTTGCCCGAACGCAGGCGCGCGGGGGCAGGTCGAGCCGCCCGGCGCCCGGAACGCGGGTGGAGGCGGAACCGGTGGCCGAGTCCATGGCATGGCAGCAGCCCTCCCGGCGGATGCTGCGGGACGAGACGCTGATCGTGCTGGCGCTCTCGCTCGGGGCGAGCGGGGTGTCCGCGCTCATCAGCTTCATCGGGTCGGTCACCAAGCCCGGCGGGCTCAAGGACCAGGCGGCCACCCTCAACGCCTCCGCGGCGCCCGGCCGCCCCTGGCTCGACCTGGCCTGGCAGCTCTTCGGGATCGCGTCCGCGCTCGTGCCGGTGGCCCTGGTGGCGTATCTGCTGTGCCGGGAGGGCGAGAGCCTGCGCGTGCTCGGCTTCGACCGAGGGCGGCCCTGGTCCGACCTGGCGCGTGGCGCCGCCGTCGCGGCCGTGATCGGCAGTACCGGGATCGCCTTCTACCTGGCCGCGCGCGGGCTCGGCTTCAACCTCACCGTGGTGCCCGAGGCGCTGCCCGACGTGTGGTGGAAGTACCCGGTACTGGTGCTGTCCGCCCTGCAGAACGCGGTCCTCGAAGAGGTCATCGTCGTCGGCTACCTGCTGCGCAGGCTGGGCCAGTTGGGCTGGAGTCCGGGGACCGCGCTGGTGGCCAGCGCGGTCCTGCGGGGCTCGTACCACCTCTACCAGGGCATCGGCGGCTTCATAGGCAACATGGTGATGGGCGTGGTGTTCGTCTGGCTCTACCGCCGCTGGGGCCGGGTCGGCCCCCTGGTCGTCGCCCACTCACTGCTCGACATCGGCGCCTTCGTCGGCTACGCCCTGCTGGCGGGCAGGGTGGGGTGGCTGCCGACTCCCTAGGCGAGAAGTTCGCCGTCGATCACGGTGACCGCACGGCCTCGGAGCAGGGTGCGGTCGCCGCGCAGGCCGGTGCGGACCAGGCCGGCGCGGCGGGACGCCTGGAGGCCGGTGAGGTCGTCGCGGTCCAGGCGAGCGGACCAGTAGGGGGCGAGTGCCGTGTGGGCGCTGCCGGTCACCGGGTCCTCGTCGATGCCGACGTTCGGGAAGAAGCAGCGGGAGACGTAGTCGGCGCCCAGCGTGGGGTCCTCGGCGCGGGCGGTCACGATCACGCCCCGGCTGGAGCAGCCGCCGAGTGCCCGGTGGTCCGGGGTGAGTTCCAGCACCGTCTTCTCGTTGGCCAGTTCCACCAGCAGGTCCCCGACGTTCGGCCCGGTGTCGAACGTGGCCACCGGCTCCGCGCCCAGCGCGTCGGCGAGCCCCGCGGGGGCCTCCACCTCGGTGAGCGGGGCAGTGGGGAAGTCCAGGGTGATCTCCCCGTCCTCGTGCGGCGTGACGACGACCACCCCGCTGCGGGTGGCGAACCGCACGAGGCCCTCGTGGGCGCCCGTGGCGTACAGCACGTGCGCGGTGGCCAGCGTGGCATGGCCGCACATCGCCACCTCCGTGACCGGGGTGAACCACCGCAGCGCCCAGTCCGCCTCCCCGCCCCCGGGCAGCCGGTGGGCGAAGGCCGTCTCGGAGAGATTGACCTCGGCGGCCACCCGCTGAAGCCAGTCGTCGTCGGGGAACACGTCGTCCAGGAGCAGGACCCCGGCGGGGTTCCCGGTGAAGGGGCGGTCGGCGAAGGCGTCGACGATTCGGATGCGCATGCGCAGACCTTAAGGGGTCCAACGAGCTTGCGGCCAAGGCCAGTTGAACAGGAGTGGCCCTGGCCGGGCGGGGCTCAGGGAGCCAGCGGGAGCTGGCGCTTGTGCTCGGTGCGGTGGTAGCGGTCGACGATCGTGGTGTAGGCGGGGTCGGGGACCGGCTTGCCTTCCAGGAGGTCGTCGATGTCGTCGTAGGTGACGCCGAGGGCGGTCTCGTCGGACTTGCCGGGGTCCAGGGTCTCCAGGTCGGCGGTGGGGATCTTCCAGACCAGTTCGGCGGGGGCGCCGAGCGCGTCGGCCAGGGCGCGGACGCGGCGCTTGGTGAGGCCGGTGAGCGGGACGACGTCTGCCGCGCCGTCGCCGTACTTGGTGAAGAAGCCGGAGACCGCCTCCGCCGCGTGGTCGGTGCCGACGACGAGGCCGTCCTGGGCGCCGGCCACCGCGTACTGGGCGATCATGCGCTGGCGGGCCTTGATGTTGCCCTGCACGAAGTCCTGGTGGTACGCGTCCCGGAAGACCACGCCGCCGGCCACGACCGCGTCCAGCGCGGCGTCGCTCGCGGGGCGGATGTCGACGGTCAGGGTGCGGTCGGGGCGGATGAAGTCCAGTGCGCGCTGGGCGTCGGCCTCGTCGGCCTGGACGCCGTACGGCAGGCGCATCGCGTAGAAGGTCGCCTCGTGGCCGGCCGCTCGGGCCCGCTCGACCGCGAGCTGGCACAGGCGGCCCGCCGTGGTCGAGTCCACCCCGCCGCTGATCCCGAGCACCAGTGAGCGCAGGCCCGTGGAGGTCAGGCGCTCGGCGAGGAAGGCGGTGCGGCGCTCGATCTCCTGCTCCGCGTCGAAGGACTCGGAGACCTGGAGATCGCGGGCGATCTCCTTCTGCTGCGGCGTGGGGGCCAGGTCGGTCATGCTGCTCGTTCCTCACACTTCGGCGGCGGCCCTCACCTGCGGGCCGCTGCCATTCTGGCAAACGCCGGGCGGGCCGGTGCGCGACGGGTCAGGCGTCCCGCGCCGCGCGCTCCACCCGTGCCCGGTGCCCCGCCCACCAGGCGGGGTCGTCCGACGGCATGCTGGTGTTCCCCCGGTCCATCCCGGTCACGCCGTCCACCAGCTCCCGGACGATGTCCGCGTGCCCGGCGTGCCGCTGCGTGTCGGCGAGGACGCGGACGACGGCGTGGTGCAGGGTCACCTCGTCGCGGCCGCTCGGCCACCAGGGCACCCGGCCGACGGTGTCCAGCGGGAGTGCCTCGACCGTCGCGTCCGCGTGCGCCCAGGCGCGGCGGTACAGGTCCGTGATGCCCGCACGCGACTCCTCGGCGGTGGCCCACATGTCCGCGTTGACCTCGGCGTCCTCCGAGAGCCAGGGCAGCGGCTCACCCGAGGGCCGCCCGAAGGTGTCGCCGAGATACCCCAGCTCCACCCCGGCCGCGTGCTTCACCAGGCCCAGCAGGTTGGTCCCGGTCGGGGTGAGGGGGCGACGGGCGTCGTACTCCGAGAGCCCCTCGAGCTTCCAGAGCAGGGCTTCGCGGGCGGACCTCAGGTAGCGGAGGAGGTCGGCCTTGGGGTCGGGCGTGGTCATGGGGTGGGTTCGTCCCGGAAGTCGTCGGCCGGGGCCCCCCGGCAGTGAATGGTCGGGCGGTGCGCTCTACAGCGGGACCAGGAGACAGAACTCGTTGTTCTCCGGGTCGGTGAGGACGGTCCAGGAGACGTCGCCCTGGCCGAAGTCGAGGTCGGTGGCTCCCAGGGCGCGGAGGCGGTCGGCCTCGGCGGACTGGTCGCCGCCCGGGTAGGGGCGGAGGTCGAAGTGGACGCGGTTCAGGCCGGTCTTCGGGTCCGGGGTGCGGATGAATTCCAGGTAGGGGCCGACTGACTTCCCGGACCGGAGGCGGGCGATGTCGTCGGTGACCTCGTGCACGTTCCAGTCCATGGCCTCGCCCCAGAAGCGGGCCATGGCGCGCGGGTCCGCGCAGTCGACGACCACCGCGGCGACCGGGCCGGTGTCCCGGTACAGATCCCGCGGCTCCAGTACGCAGAACTCGTTGCCCTCGGGATCCGCCAGGACGGTCCAGGGGACGTCGCCCTGGCCGATGTCGACGGGGGTGGCACCCAAGTCCGCCAGGCGGGCGAGCAGTTCCGACCGGTGGGCCTCGGAGGTGGTGGCGAGGTCGAGGTGGACGCGGTTCTTCACCGTCTTCGGGACCGGCACGTCGAGGATGTCGATGCAGACGGCCTCGGGGGAGGGGTACGCGACGCCCGCGGGCCCGACGTTCGTCTCCTCGGGCGTGTCGCCGGTGACCATCCAGCCGAGCGCCTCCGCCCAGAACCGCCCGAGCGCGGACTTGTCCGTGGCCTTCATCGAGATCTGCACCAGACGCGTCGTCATGCGGGGGATCGTATGCCCGCGCCGTGAGGGGCGGCCAGCCGGTTTCCTCGCGCAGGGGCTTGTCGGCGAGCGGATTACCGATATATCGTTGACGTGTCGCGTAAGGAACGCGATGGGATGTGATGGATCGACAACAGAACGGAGTGATCGTGATGCACGGTCATGGATTCCAGCGAGGCCCCTGGGGTGCCGGTCCGGTTCGGCACGGCGGGCCCGGGTTCGAGGGAGAGCGGGGGGCGTTCGGGCCCTTCGGGCCGGGTGGGCCCGGATTCGGTGGGCCGATGTTCGGCGGACCCGGATTCGGGGGCAACCGTGGACGCGGCGGGCCGAGGGGGAGGGCCCGGCGCGGTGATGTGCGGGCCTCGATCCTGGCGCTGCTCAAGGACCGCCCGATGCACGGCTACGAGATGATCCAGGAGATCGCCGAGCGCAGCGGCGGCGCGTGGAAGCCCAGCCCCGGCTCGGTGTACCCCACACTGCAACTGCTGGAGGACGAGGGCCTGATCGTCAGCGAGAGCGAGGGCGGCAAGAAGCTGTTCGCGCTCACCGAGGCCGGCCGTACCGCCGCCGAGGAGGGACCGGACGCGCCCTGGGAGGAGGCGTCGCGGGGTGTCGACTGGGAGGCGCTCGGCGAGATCCGCCAGGCCGGGTCCGGTCTGATGGAAGCCTTCGGCCAGGTCTGGAAGACCGGTACCAAGGAACAGCGGGACAAGGCGCTGGCCGTCCTCAACGACGCCCGCAGGAAGCTGTACCTCATCCTCGCCGACGAGGCCTGAGTCCTGGCCGGCGTGCGCCGGGGCTCAGGCCGCCGGCATGCGGCGTATCACCGCCGCGTCGAACAGGTCCCACGCCCGTGGGAAGGGGCCCTCGTCATGGCAGTGCCAGGCGTCCCAGAACAGGTCGGCGGGCAGCGCGTCCCCCGGGGCGTACACCCGGTAGACGTACTGCTTGCCGTCGACCGCCGGCAGGCCCACCAGCCAGCACGGGCATCCTTCCTCCACTTCACGTGAGACGTGTGAGGGAGCCGTGTGGTTGCGTGAGGGCGCGCGACGGGCGGGACGCGCCCCTGAGAGAGAAGGGGCGGCCTCATCCGTGAGGAGGAGACGGCGTACGCCGGTCTCCACTCTGCGTGGGACGCGCGAATGGTTCCCCTCGCGGATGTGAAGGGGCCGCCGTGACTGATGGGGTGGGGCCGTGGAATCCCGTACAGCCGGTCGGGCCACCCCCGACGAGGGCGGAGCCGGCGCACCGGACGACACCGGACTCGACGCGACGCTCGCCGCGGTCGTCGCCGGTGCCCGCCGCCGCGCCGTGCGGGACGGCGACCGGCAGATCGACACCGCCCACCTGCTGCACTCCCTCCTCGACGCGGACCCCGAGGCCCGAGCCGCCATCGGCCCCCAGCTGGTCCGACTGCTCGGCTACCTGGTGCAGCGCAGCATCGGCTACGGGCTCGGCTGGCAGCGCGTGGCGGAGGGCGGCGGCACACCGGGCGCCGTGCCGAGACCGGTGCGGGGCGACGGCACCTTCGAGGGTCCCGAGCGCTGGTCGCCCCTCGCTGCCGAGGCCATGCGGGACGCCCGACGCCGCGCCGCCCGCCGGGGTGAACCCCACGCCACCGGCCTCGATCTGCTCGCCGCCCTGGTGGCCGACCCGCGCTCCCGCGCCGTCGAGGTGCTGGAGCACGCCGGAATCCCGGCGGGCGCCCTGGCCGCCGGGAAGGCACCCCGCGCGACGGGCGGGTGAGCCCCCGCGTCCATCTTCTGAGACAGGTGTCAACAGGGGTGACGCTCATGTCATCGCCTGTCATCATGTGCGCGTGCGTACGTCCGGAAACAGTGGCAGCGGCCGGGGCGGCGGGCTGGGCCTCGCGCTCGTCTCGGCCCTGGCCTTCGGCGGGTCGGGAGTCGCGGCCAAGCCGTTGATCGAGGCGGGCCTGGACCCGCTGCACGTCGTCTGGCTCCGGGTCACCGGTGCCGCCCTGGTGATGCTGCCCCTCGCCGTGCGGCACCGCGCGCTGCTGCGTCAACGTCCGGCGCTGCTCGCCGGGTTCGGGCTGCTGGCGGTCGCCGGAGTGCAGGCGTGCTACTTCGCCGCGCTCTCCCGCATCCCGGTCGGTGTCGCGCTGCTCATCGAATACCTGGCCCCGGCGCTGGTGCTCGGCTGGGTGCGGTTCGTGCAGCGGCGGCCGGTGACCAGGGCGGCCGCGCTCGGTGTGGTCCTCGCGGGCGGCGGGCTCGCCTGTGTGGTCGAGGTGTGGTCCGGGCTCCGCTTCGACGCCCTCGGTCTGCTGCTCGCCCTCGGTGCCGCCTGCTGCCAGGTCGGCTACTTCGTGCTGTCCGACCAGGGCGGTGACGCGGGGGAGCGGGCACCCGACCCGCTCGGCGTGATCGCGTACGGCCTGCTGGCCGGCGCCGCCGTGCTCACCCTCGTCGCGCGGCCCTGGAGCATGGACCGCTCGGTGCTCACCGGCACGGCGCACCTCGACGGCACGCCGGTGCCCGCGCTCGCGCTGCTCGCCTGGATCGTGCTCGTCGCCACGGTCGCCGCCTACGTCACCGGCGTGCTGTCGGTACGGCGGCTGTCGCCGCAGGTGGCCGGTGTCGTCGCGTGCCTGGAGGCGGTCATCGCCACCGTGCTCGCCTGGGTGCTGCTCGGCGAACATCTGTCGCTGCCCCAGGTGGCCGGGGGCGCGGTCGTGCTCCTCGGGGCGTTCATCGCCCAGTCCTCGGCGCCGGCCCAGGGGGTCCCCGAGCCGGTCGCGGAGGGGGGCGTGGAACGGGAGCTGTCGGCGCGGGGCACCGCGGCCTAGGCTCCCGCGGGGCCTACTTCGTCAACTCCTCGAGGTACGTCGGCAGTTCGGTGCCGGGGGCCAGGTCGGCGTCGGCGAGCGGGGTCGCGTAGGTCTTCTGTACGGGGACGACTCCGGCCCAGTGCGGCAGGGCGAGGTCCTCCGGCTCGTCGGCGACGCCGCCGGTGCGCACCTTGGCCGAGACCTCCTGCAGGTCCAGCCGGATCACCGCCGTCGCCGCCAGTTCCTTGCGGTTGGCGGGGCGGGAGTCGGCCGAGCGGCCCGGCACCACCTGGTCCACCAGGGCGTCCAGCGCGATCCGGCGCTCCTCCGGGTCGGTGACCTCGTACGCCACGCCGTGCACCACCACCGAGCGGTAGTTGATCGAGTGGTGGAAGGCGGAGCGGGCCAGCACCAGGCCGTCGACATGGGTGACCGTCAGGCACACCGGCAGTCCAGGATCGGCGGCGCCGGTCATCCGCAGCGGGCGCGAACCCGTGGACCCGTGCACGTACAGCCGCTCACCGATCCGGCCGTACAGCGTGGGCAGCACCACCGGGGCGCCGTCGCGGACGAAGCCGAGGTGGCAGAGGTAGCCCTCGTCGAGGATCGCGTGCACCGCCTCCCTATCGTACGACGCACGCTGCGGGGCCCTGGTGGGCACGGTGCGGTCGGTCGGTGCGTAGTCGGCCTGCGGTGCTGCCTGTCCGGTGCCCTGCATGGCGGCCCTCCCTGGACTGCTGAATTGCACTAGTGCATAATTGCTTTTGTGCTAGGAGAGTATCCGATTCAGGGACGCGGCGCAGCGGAGATCGCGGCCAGCGTCGAACACGCGGTCGGCTCGGGGGAGCTGCTGCCGGGTCAACCGCTGCCGCCCATGCGGGAGTTGGCGGTCCGGCTCGACGTCAATCCCAATACGGTCGCGGCCGCCTACCGCACCCTGCGCGAGCGCGGGGTGATCGAGACCGCCGGCCGCCGGGGCAGCCGGGTCCGCCCCAAGCCCGCCACCACCGGCCGCGACGAGCTGCGGGTGGACGTGCCGGAGGGTGCGCGCGACCTGTCCACCGGCAACCCCGACCCGGCGCTGCTGCCCGCCCTCGGCCCGGCGCTCGCGGAGGCCGCCACCCGCGCGGACCGGGCCCCGGCGCTGTACGGGGACGACCCGGCCGACCCGGACCTGGTGCGCGCCGCCCGCTCGGCGCTGGACGCCGACGGGGTTCCGGCCGGGCCGCTCACCCTCACCTCCGGATCGCTCGACGCCATCGAGCGTGTCCTCGCCGCGCATCTGCGGCCCGGGGACGCGGTCGCCGTGGAGGACCCCGGCTGGGGAAGCGTGCTGGACCTGATCCCGGCGCTCGGGCTGCGGGCCGTACCCGTGGGCGTGGACGACGAGGGCCCGCTCCCCGCCGAGCTGGACGCCGCCCTGCACTCCGGTGCCCGCGCGCTGCTCGTCACCACCCGTGCCCAGAACCCCACCGGTGCCTCGGTGAGTGCCGGCCGCGCCCGCGAACTCCGCGCGGTGCTGCGCCGGCACCCCGCTACCGTGCTGATCGAGGACGACCACGGGCACGGCTTCGTCGACCTCCCGGCGCACCCTCTGGCGGGCGCCACCCCGCACTGGGCCTTCGTCCGCTCCGTCTCCAAGACCTACGGCCCCGACCTCCGGCTCGCCGTCCTCGCCGGGGACACCCGCACCGTCGACCTGGTACGCGGACGTCAACGGCTCGGTCCCGGCTGGGTGAGCCACCTCCTCCAGCGCGCCGTCGTCCGCCTCTGGGCGGACGGCGCGGTGGGGCCGCAGGTGGCCGCGTCCTACAGCACGCGCCGTGGACGCCTGCTCGACGCCCTCGCCGAGCGCGGCGTCACGGCCCACGGCCGCAGCGGCATGAACGTCTGGGTCCCGGTCCCCGACGAGACCGGCGCAGTCGCCCGCCTTCTCCAGTCCGGCTGGGCCGTGGCCCCCGGCGCCCGCTTCCGCCTGAACTCCCCACCCGCGATCCGCATCACGGTGTCGCCGCTGGACGAGGCGGACATCGTTCCGCTGGCGGAGGCGGTGGCGGCGGCGGTACGGCCGTCTCCGGCGCGGTCGTACGGGTAGGCGCCGTCCTGCGGGCGGGGACGGGCGTACGGGCAGGGAGGTCAGCCCTTACGCCGGACCTGTGTCAGCGCCGCCCCCGCGATCACGACCGCAGCGCCCACCGGTGTCGTCCAGCGGAGGGACTCGCCGAGGATCGTCACTCCGGCGACCGTGGCGATGACCGGGACGAAGTAGGTGACCATCTGGGCCGTGGTGGGGCCGACCTCGGCGACGAGACCGTACTGGATGAGCATGGCCAGACCCGTGCCCAGGGCGCCCAGGGCGGCTACGGCGAGGAGCGGGAGTACCGGGAAGTGAGCCGGGAGGGTCGTGAACAGGGGCGTGACCAGGGCGAGTTGTGCCGTGGCGAGGAGGAGTTGCGCGCCGGTCATCGAGAGGTGGGACTCGGTGGTGCCGGCCAGGGTGCGGCGGACGTAGATCCAGCCGACGGGGTAGCTCAGGGAGGCCAGGAGGGCCAGGGCGGTGCCCCGTGCGTCCAGGCCGTGGAAGCCCTGCCAGGCGCCGAGGACGGTCAGGACACCGAGGAAGCCGAGGCCCAGTCCGGCGACGCGGATGCGGGTGGGGCGGTCCTCGGAGAGGGCGACCAGGGAGAAGGCCATGCCCCACAGGGGGGAGGTGGCGTTGCAGATGCCGGCCAGCGTGGAGGGGATCGTCAGCTCCGCGAACGCGAAGAGCGAGAAGGGCAGGGCGTTCAGGAAGAACGCGGCCACCGTCAGGTGCGCCCAGGTCCGTCCCCCGCGCGGTAGCCGCTCCCGCTTCACGGCCATGGCGGCCACGAGCACCAGCGTGCCGAACAGCAGGCGGCCCAGGGTGACCTGGAAGGGGGCGTACGCACCCGTGCCGACCTTGATCAGGAGGAAGCTGAAGCCCCAGATCAGGGACAGCAGGCCGAAGCGGAGCCGCCAGTCGAGCAG
>NZ_MUNH01000545.1:0-9180 GCF_002154615.1 Streptomyces recifensis | reverse complement strand
GGCCGGGGTCCGTGCTCAGGGTGTGAAGAAAAGGACAACGGTTCGATCTCTGTGCGTGTCAGAGGGTGACAGCGGAGTCCCACCGCGCGGTAACGTGCGCGCCCTGCCTGATCACCGCACTGTCCAGGGACTGTTATGCCCGCTCCTTTCACGCCGCCGGACGACCGGCCGCCGGCGCCCGTGACCGCCCGTGTGACGGCCGAGCCGCGAGCCGGGTCCCTGAGGCGACGTCAGATGCTGTGGTCCGTGCTGCCACCGGGCGTGGTCGCCGTGGCCGGTGCGGTGGTCACCGCGCTGGTCAGTGACGGCCACCTGGACCGGACGGACCAGGTGGCGATGTCCGGCAGCGTCGTCCTCGTCGGCGCCGTGGCGGCAGGAATCGCGGGCGTGAGGGCTTCGGCGGAGGCACGGGCAGTCACCAAGCGCTGGACGGAGCTGTCCCGCGCGGCCGACCGGGAGAGTGCCGAGCTGGCCGAGCTGATCCGTACGACAGCCGAGGGCAGAGCCGAACTGCGGTCGCTGTGCCGTCGGCTGAGGGCCGGGGAGCCCCCTGTGCGGCGACAGCCGGAACTGCCCCCGCAGACCGGCCCGGACCAAGTCTCCCGACTCGCATTCGAGATCGCTGCGGCCCGGCACGAGGCGGAGGCAGCCGTACTGGAGACCGCCGCCGGCGCGGTCGGTGCGGAACACAGTGCCCGGCTGGCGCAGTTCGAGGTGTTCGCCAACCTGGCGCGTCGACTCGAGTCACTGGTGCACCGCGAGATAGGGCTGCTGGACAGCCTGGAGAACGAGGTCGAGGATCCCGACCTGCTCAAGGGTCTGTTCCGGGTGGACCATCTGTCCACCCGGATCCGCCGGTACGCCGAGAACCTGGCCGTGCTCGGCGGTGCGAACACCCACCGCCAGTGGACCCGTCCCGTCGGCCTGACCGACGTGCTGCGTTCCGCCGTCGCCGAGATCGACCAGTACGCCCGGGTCAAGCTGGTCCCGCCCATCGACGGAACGGTCAGCGGCCACGCCGTGGTCGACGTGGTCCATCTGCTGGCCGAACTGCTGGAGAACGCGACGGTCTTCTCACCACCCCGGACGACCGTGCACGTGCGGGTCGAGCCCGTCGCCGCCGGAGTGGCGATCGAGGTCGAGGACCGGGGCCTCGGCATGTCGGCGGACGAGCGCAGCCGGATGAACACGGTGCTGGGTGCGCCCGGCGAGGTCGCCCTCGGCGAGCTGCTGCAGGACGGCCGGATCGGCCTGTACGTGGTCTCGCTGCTGGCCCAGCGGCATGACATCGCCGTGCGGTTGCAGAGCAACGTGTACGGCGGCACTCAGGCCGTCATGGTGCTGCCCACGGCCCTGCTCGGCCCGCAGTCGGCAGCTCCCGCGCCGGAGCACCCCGCTGTCGCGAACCCGGACGCGGTGCCGCGAGGCCCGGTGGAGCCCGAGGTGACGGACCCCCCGGCGACAGTGATGACCCTCGGCGCGGATCCGCTCGTGTCCGAGTCCGAACCGCAGCCCGCCCCGACGGCCTGCGACGGCGAGGACGACCGTCCGCGGCTGCCTCAGAGACGTCGGGACCACGTCGCCGAACGTCCGCACCCGGTGCCCAGCGCCGGGAGTTCCGAGGACCTCGCACACGACCCGGGCCTGATGGCCGCGTTCCAGACCGGACTGCGCAGGGCCGAGGAAGCGGAGACGCCCTGACACCCGAGGGCCGCCCCGAGGGCCCGGGGCCCCGTCCGACGAGCCATTTCCTTCTGCCGAAAGAGGAGTACAGATCGTGGCGAGCGAAGACCTTTCCTGGCTGTTGACGGGTCTGGTGAACCGAGTGCCGCACACCCGAAGCGCCTTGTTGCTGTCCTCGGACGGACTGGTGAAGGCAGCGGAGGGGCTCGACACGGACGCCGCCGACCAGTTGGCCGCGCTGGCCAGTGGGCTGTACTCATTGGCGCGCAGCGCGGGCCGGCACTTCGACGACGGCGGCGACGTGCGACAGATAGTGACGGAGCTCAGCAACTCGCTGCTGTTCGTCTCGACCGCCGGGCCCGGCGCGGTGCTGGCGGTGCTGGCCGGACGCGAGGCGGACGCGGCGGTGCTGGGCTACGAGATGGGCATGATGGTGAAGAGCGTGCGCCCGCACCTGGCCACGCCGCCGCGGCACGTGGCGGGGTAACCGATGACGCCGGTCCTTCCCGACGGACCGTTGACCAGCGAAGCCGTCGGGCGACTGGTCCGTCCCTACACCGTGAGCGACGGCCGGACCAGGGCCACGTCCCACTTCACGCTCGTGACCGTGGTGCGGGCCACGGGTGCCCAGACGCAGGGCGCCTTCGGCCTGGAGCATGCGCAGGTGCTGGCGCTGTGCGAGAGCCCTGTGAGCGTCGCCGAGGTCGCGGCCCGGATGCAGGTGCCGGCCGCCGTGGTCAAGGTGCTGCTGTCCGATCTGGCCGAGGGTGGCGCGGTGGTCGCAGGCCACGCGCCCCCGCCCTCCGCGGACCACTACGCACGACCTGATCGAGACCTCCTGGAAACGATACGAGATGCCCTCCTCAAACGACTGTGACCCGCTGCCCGCCGAAGCCCTGCCGGTGGGAATCAAGGTGCTCATCGCCGGTGGGTTCGGCGTGGGAAAGACGACCTTCGTCAACGCTCTCAGCGAGATCGAGCCGCTGAGCACCGAGGAGATGCTGACCGCCGTCAGCGCGGCCACGGACCGGCTGGACGGAGTGGAGCACAAGGCCACCACCACCGTGGCCCTGGACTTCGGCCGGATCACCCTCGGTCCGTCCCATGTCCTCTACCTGTTCGGCACACCCGGACAGGAGCGCTTCTGGTTCATGTGGGACGAACTCTCCGAGGGGGCCCTCGGGGCGGTGGTCCTCGCCGACACCCGCAGGCTGGATCACTCCTTCGCGGCAGTGGACTTCTTCGAACGGCGCGGCATCCCCTTCGTCGTCGCCGTCAACGAGTTCGACGGCGCGTACCGCTACCACGCGGAGGAGGTGCGGGCCGCGCTCGACCTCAGGCAGGAGGTGCCGGTGGCGCTGTGCGACGCCCGCGTCCAGAGCTCGGGCATCCGCGTGCTGCTCGAACTGATCCAGCACCTGATCACGACAAGGAGTTCCCATGGCAGCGACACCGCCCCACCCCTCCTCCGGGCCTGAGTCCGGGATCGCCGTGCGCCATCTGCTCCTCCCCCCGGAGGACCCACAGGCGCGCACCCGGTCCGAGCGGCTGCGCGCGCTGGGCATCGAAGCCCGCCCTGATACGGAACTCGACGCCTTCGCACGGGAGCTGGCACAGCGCACCGGCGGCTGCTACGCCGGAGTCAACTTCTTCCTCGACGCCGACCGCCAGTACTTCGCGGGGTTGTACAGCGCCGCGCAGGACACCCCGGTGCACGGGGGACCGCCGTTGCTTCAGGACCCGGTGCCCGGCCGCGTCATGCCCCGCGACATCGACATGGGCATCTGCCCGCACGTGGTCAAGCGTCGCCGGGCGCTGGTGCTGGAGGACATCCGGGATTTCCCGCGGTTCGCCGGAAACCACGTCGTCGACGCGATCGGCATCCACTCCTACCTGGGCGCACCGCTGATAGACAGCACCGGCGTGGTGCTCGGCACCATCTGCGTAGTCGACCAGGACCCGCAACCGTGGGGGCGCAAGGGGCTGGAAACCATCAAGGCCATGGCGGCGGAACTGGTCGAACAGCTCGAGGAGTCGGCACGCCGACGCGACTGACCGGCGCCGCGGGACTTGCCTCGGCATCGCTTGGGCCGGCCGGCCGACGCCCTATCATCGGGTCCGTGAGCGTCCCGCTGCCGGAGCACGATTACGCCTACGACATCTGCCTGTCCTTCGCGAGCGAACAGCGGCAGTACGTAGAGCAGGTCGCCCGTGCGCTGGAGGAGGCCGGGCTCCGCTTCTACTACGCGAACGACGAAGAAGCTTCGCTGTGGGGCAAGGAACTGCCCGAGCACCTGGACGAGATCTACCGCAGGTCCGCCCTTTTCTGCGTGGTGTTCGTGTCGGCGGCCTACGCGGCGAAGATGTGGACGACCCATGAGCACCGCAGCGCACAGGCCAGGGCGCTGTCCGATCCCGGCGAGTACCTGCTGCCGGTCCGCTTTGACGACACCGAATTGCCGGGGCTGCGCCCCACGGTCGGTTATGTCGATGCCCGGATCACCCCGCCCCGGCGTCTCGCGGCGCTGCTAGGGGAGAAGCTGCGGCTGCGCGCGCCGTCGCCGCACCGGTCCGAGCCGGTTCTCGCCGCCGTCCCCTCCTCTTCGGGGCAGGGGACGCCGCGCCCGGGGGAGACGGTCTGGCGGGTGACCACCGGCGGTCTGGTGCAGTCATCGCCCCAGATATGCGGCGGGACGTTGTACTTCGGCAGCGGTGACTGCCGCGTGTGGGCGGTGGAGGCCGAGACCGGCGCCGAGCGATGGTCCGTGGCGACCGGGGGCGCGGTCTGGTCGACGCCCGCGGTGGCCGAC
The DNA here is from genome assembly GCF_002154615.1 of Streptomyces recifensis. Classification (NCBI taxonomy): domain Bacteria; kingdom Bacillati; phylum Actinomycetota; class Actinomycetes; order Kitasatosporales; family Streptomycetaceae; genus Streptomyces; species Streptomyces recifensis. The sequence goes on along the minus strand of NZ_MUNH01000545.1, from coordinate 4,687 downwards.
CACACCGTGTATGTGGGGAGCCAGGACCGCAACGTCTACGCGCTCGACGCCGACACCGGCGCGGAGCGCTGGCGGATCACCACCGGTGCGGCCGTCTGGTCCTCGCCCGTGGCCGTGGACGGCATGGTGTTCGTGGGCAGTCGTGATCACCACATGTACGCGATCGGGGCAACGAACGGCCACGAGCACTGGCGGTTCCGGACGGCGGGGGACGTGGATTCCTCCCCCGTGGTGTCCGCCGGCATCGTGTACTTCGGGTCGGACGACCGCTGCTTGTGGGCGCTTGACGTCGAGACAGGCCGTGCACGGTGGTGGTTCCGTACCGGCGGGGTCGTCCGCTCGTCCCCGGCCGTCCACGACCGGTCGGTCTACGTGGGCAGTGACGACGGCTTCCTCCACGCCGTCGACGCGGAGACCGGTGTCGGTCGCTGGCGCTACCGCACCGGCGGCCGTGTACGGTCGTCGCCCGCCGTGGCGGAAGGCACGGTCTATGTGGGTTCGCACGACGGCAACCTGTACGCACTCGACGCGGGCACCGGCGAGGAAAGGTGGTGGAAGCACGTCGGGGAATGGTTGCAGGCGTCCCCCACGGTGGTGGACGGGACCGTCTTCCTCGGCAGCGACGACCATGGTCTGTGGGCGCTGGACGCTGTCACCGGCGAGGTCCAGTGGCGGTGTGAGACGGACAGTGTGGTGCTCACCCGGCCCGCGGTCTCCGGCCGGATCGCCTGGGTCGGCGGGCAGGACGGCACTGTGAGGGCCGTTCGCGTATGAGTGGTTCGACGCCGGCCCGGTACGGGCCGCTGCTCTCGGTCGTGGTCGCCTGCCGCGACGAGGCCGAGGTACTGCCCGAGTTCCATGCCACGCTGCTGGCCGATCTACGTCGTGTCGACGAGTGCTGGGAGATCGTCTACGCCGACGACGGCAGCCGTGACGGCACGCTGGACACGCTGCGGGCGTTCGCCGCCGACGACAGCCGCGTGGTCTGTCTGCCCCTCGACCGCCGTGGCAAGGATGCGGCCATGGCGGCCGGTCTGGCCCGTACGGCCGGAGAGTGCGTCATCTTTGTCGACGCCGACCTTCAGCATCCGACCTCCCTGCTCGCCCCCATGTTCGAGCAGTACGGCCGTGGCTTCGAACAGGTAGTGGCCCGGCGGCGGCCCGTCCACTCCGGACGTGCCGACCGACGCTTCGGCAGCCGTGTCTTCCATCTGCTGGTGCGCATCTTCTGCGACGTCGAACTCATGGAAGGTACTGGCGACTTCCGGCTCGTCTCACGTCCGGTGGCCGATGCGGCGCTCGCCAGACCGCGTCAACACGGTTTCATGCAGGGCCTGTTCTCCAGTCTGCCGTCCCGCTCGATCTGCCTCGACTACGACTGGCGGCCGCGGGCGGCGGGTCGCAGCGCTTGGGGCACCGTCGCACTGGTCCGCTACGGGGTGCGCGCGCTGATCGCCTGCCGAAGCGAGCCGCCCCAGCCGTTGCTCACGCCCGGTGTCGCGGTGCCGACCCTCGGAGAAGGGGTGATCGCGACGCGGTCCGTCAGCGCGTCGGCCGCTCACGGCGTACGGAGGCCAGAACTCCGACCACCCAGCACAACAGCAGGAGTCCGGTCGACGTCTGGACGGTGACCACGAGCCGGCTCACGGTGCCCACGGGGTAGATGCCACTGCTGCCGACGGTGGAGGTGACCGTAGCGCTGAAGTAGAGCCAGGTCGGGAAGTCGGCGCTCGTATGTCCGGCGAACTCGCCGGGCCAGATCGCGTAGAGGCCGTGGTAGGCGACGGCGTAGGAACACACCGAGAGCAGGAGGAGTGCCCCGAGGTAGGCCGAGTGCGCATGGGCGGCGGAACCGTGGGCGAGGGAACGCCGGGAGAAGAAACCTACGTACCGGCCGAGGTCCGAGTAGTAGATGTCGTAGTTGCCCAGCGAGGAGCGGATCACCAGCGCGGCCAGCAACGTGAACAGGCCCAGCAGACCGATCTCAGCGGTGCCCAGTCCGAGCAGGGGGACGGGCGCGGCCGGGGACAGCACGATCAGGGCGGTACCGCACACGGTGATGAGCAGCGGGGTCCAGAAGGCCAGGTTGACCAGACTGCGCAGCCGTCGCCGCACAGCGCCGGTGGTGGCCGAACCCCGGTTGGGCGGGTGGCGGCGACTGAAACGGAGCGACGTGCGGGGCCGGGGACGGATGTCGGCCTTGCAGAAGTCGCAGCGCACGCCGAGCGCTTCGACGCGATCCACATCCGGGGTCTGCTCGTGCCGCAGATGGGTGAGGATGCCGGGCCCGTTGCGCCAGAGCCACAGGTTGTCGGGGATGAACGCGGCGGCCTTCACCATCAGCGCGACGTCGACGACCGCGATCACCCCGGCGGCCACCGGGTTCACCGCGCGCTCCGCGCCACCCGACCACGGGCCGTCGGCTCCGGATGGGACGTCCCGGTCATGCCGGTGGTGACGATCGGCCCGCCCTCTCGTCGTCCGTGGACTCGCTTGCGGTGGCGACCAGTTGGACCCATGTCCCCATCTCCTGCTGCTCGATGCGGGTGACAGCGGCCGCCAGCAGTCGGTCGCGGGTGCCGGGGTCGTCATACGGCTCGGCACTCGTGCGGTACGAGCGGCGCTCCGCCTCGACCGCTTCGCGCGCCTGGCTGAAGCGCACGTAGTCCTCGTGCCAGTGGAACAGGGCCCGCAGGCCGGTGAGTACGACGACCACGCTGCCCAGCACGGCGGGGGTTGTGGCGTCATGGGGCGACACGACCGCGCTCACCGGGATCGCGGCCGACACCAGCAGGAGCAGCGTCTCGGCCACGCGGTGCAAACGCCGGGCCTTGATCGCCGCCTGGCGGTACCAGGTGTAGGAGCCGTCCGCGAGCGACATCGCATAGCCTGCGGAGCTGACGGCAGGGTCCATCGGCACGGCCATGGCTTCGCCCCCCGATAAGCCTGGTATCAGTCGATCCACGGTAGCCCAGCCGGCCACCCGAGGGAATCGGAAGGGGCGTGCCCGGCGCTTCGCACACAACTCCGTTGTGCAAGCCGCCCCTCCTTGTTATCGTCACTTCGACGTAAATGGGAGGGGGCCGGGATGGCTGTCACGGATGTGCTGGGTGGCTTGGTCGCGCCGTTGAATCATCAGTTGTTCCATCTGGGCCAGGACGCCGTCACCTGGGCCGAGTTGCTCGGGTTCGCCACCGGGGCGGTGTGTGTATGGCTGTGCGTACGGGCGAGTGTGTGGAACTTCCCCGTGGGGATCGCCAACAACCTGTTCTTCCTGGCGCTGTTCTGGAGTGCCCGCCTCTACGCGGACGCCTCGCTGCAGGTGGTCTACCTGGCGCTCGCCGCCTACGGCTGGACGGTCTGGCTGCGGGGTGGCGAGCGGCGCTCCCGGCGGCCCATGGGGCACGCCTCCCGGCCCGCACTGTGGGTCCTGCCGGCCCTCCTCGTGCCGGTCACCTGGGGGCTGACCGTGCTGCTGACCCGCGCGCACGACTCCGCGCCCTTCTGGGACGCCGTGACCACCGCGCTCTCGCTGGCCGCGCAATGGCTGCTCAACGCCAAGCAGATCGAGAACTGGTACTTCTGGATCGCCGCCGACCTCGTCTACATCCCGCTGTACTTCAGCAAGGGACTGGACCTCACCGGCATCGTCTACGTGCTCTTCCTGGCGATGTGCGTGGCCGGATGGCGTTCCTGGCGCCGCGAGTTGGCGACCCCCGTGGCGGAAGCCGGACGGACGGTGGCCGCGTGAGCGCCCGCTTCGCGCACGGGCTGGTGATCGGCAAGTTCTACCCGCCCCACTCCGGCCACCACTTCCTGATCCGTTCCGCCGCCGACGCGTGCGACGCCGTCTCGGTCGTGGTGATGGCGGCCGGGCAGGAGTCGATCCCGCTGGAGGAGCGCGTCGCCTGGATACGAGAACACTGGGCCGACGACCCGCATGTCGCGGTCGTCGGCGTCGTGGACGATCTGCCGGTCGACTACGCGAGCGAGGCGGCCTGGGAAGGGCACGTCGGCCTGATGCGCCAGGCCCTCGCCGAGAGTCCGCACGCCCCCGCCGTCGACGCGGTGTTCAGCTCCGAGCCCTACGGCACCGAACTCGCCCGCCGCTTCGACGCCGCCCCCGTGCTGCTGGACCTCGACCGGGGCACCTTCGCCGTGTCCGGTACGAAGGTCCGCGCGGACCCCGTGGCCCACTGGGCGGAGCTCGAGCCGCCGGTCCGGGCCTGGCTGGCCCGCAGGGTCGTCGTGGTCGGCGCCGAGTCGACCGGCACCACCACCCTCTCCCGCGACCTCGCCACCGCCCTGCGCGATCGGGGCGGCCCGCACGCGCTCACCCGCTGGGTGCCCGAGTACGGCCGCGAACTGACCGTCGCGAAGCTGGCCCGTGCTCGCGCGCTGGCGGCCCCGGACCTGCCTCCGCCGACCGTCGCGGACCTCGACTGGGACGACGCCGACTTCGAGCTCGTCGCCCGCCGCCAGAACCGCACCGAGCAGCATGCGGCCCGTACCGGCGGTCCGGTGCTCGTCTGCGACACCGACGCCCTGGCCACCACCGTCTGGCAGGAGCGCTACCGCGGCCGCACGACCGCCCCGGTCCGGGACCTCGCGCAGTCGATGCCCCCGCGTGCGCTCTACCTGCTCACCTCCGACAAGGACGTCCCCTTCGACGACGACGGCCTGCGCG
>NZ_MUNH01000544.1:0-6596 GCF_002154615.1 Streptomyces recifensis | reverse complement strand
GCCCGCCGGTGTGTCCGGGGCGCTCGGCGGAACCGGCGTCCGCCCCGGAGCCGGGGGCGTCGCCCGCCGGGGGTCCGGCGCGGAGGGCTCTGCCGTCGGTACCGGGGCATCCGGCACCGGAGGGATCGCCGGTTCGGCCGGCGGAGTCCGCCGCGCCTCCGGCACGGGAGGCGGGACCGGGGCGCCCGGAACGGTCGGGCCGGCGGACCGGGCCGCCTCCCCCGCATCCGGCGCGGGAGGCGAGGTCGGCGGCGCCGGAGCTCCCGGCACCGGGGGAGCGGTCGGCGGGGTCCGCGGGGCGTCGGACGCCGGCGCGGCCCCCGGCTGAACCCCGGGAACCGGAGGCGCCCCTCCCCCGACTGCGGGCTCGGCGCCCCGCTGCGCCGGAACCGGCGGGCGCCGCTCGGGAGCCGGGCCGTCGGATGTGTTGCCCGGCAGGGGCGGCGAGCCCTCCGGCCGTGCCCCCCTGTCCTCGGCGCCGCCGGGCCCCGGCACCGTCGTGCGTTTCGCCGACGCGTACCGGTCGTCCAGGGAATCCGGGGCCGGTGCCGGTCCGGTGTCGTCGGCCGTTTCGTCGTAGAGCTGACCCCACCAGTCGTCGTCCTGGCGAGTGGGCCCCTCCCCCTGCTGACTCATGCCGGTAATTGTCACCACGCGGGCCGCGCGGAAACGGGGCATCGGCGAAATCGGTCCCTCCTCGCCCAGCGCATCGAGGGACAGGGCGAACGGCCGTACGAGATCTGCGGTTTCCTGCGGGCTCGGGCACGCTGGGCAGATGGGAGCGTGGGAACTCCTGCTGGTCGGCCTGGTGATCGCGCTCGGCCTGTGCGGAGTGCTGGTGCCCGGCGTGCCGGGTTCGTGGCTGGTGTGGGCCGGGGTCCTGTGGTGGGCGCTGACGAACCCGTCCGGCCTGGCCTGGGCCCTCCTGGTCGGCGCCACCGTCGTCCTGCTGCTGGCACAGGTCGTCCGCTGGACGCTGCCCCCACGCCGCCTGCGGGCGGCCGGGGCGACGCCCCGGATGGCGGTGTACGCGGGCGTCGGCGCGCTCGTCGGCTTCGTGCTGCTGCCCGTCGTGGGTGCGCTGCCCGGCTTCATGGGCGGGATCTACCTCGGCGAACGACTCCGGCTCGGCCGCCACGGCGAGGCGATGGCCGCGCTGCGTACGGCGATGCGCTCGGGCGGCTCCAGTGTGTTCACGGAACTCTTCGCCTGCCTGGTGATCGCGGCCGCGTGGCTGGGCGCGGTGCTGTGGGGCTGACTCCGCCCGGGGTCACAGCAGGACGCGGCTCACACAGTCGGCGACCGCCCGCATCCCGTCGTCGTCGAAGTGCAGATGGTCACCGGGGTCGTAGCGCGGCAGCAGCCGTACCGGGTCGGCCGGATCGCGCAGCGCCGCGTCCGCGTCGCAGACGGCGTCGAAGGTCCCGCCGGTGCGGATGAACTCGTTGACCCCCTGCCGTACCTTCTCGCGGGCCGGCGTGTGGGCCGGGTAGCCGGCGTACGGGGTGAGGGTGACGCCCACGACGCGCAGGTGCCGGGCGTGGGCGCGGGCGACGAGGGTGCGGTAGGCGTCGGCGTAGGCGCCGACGTCGTCGGCGGTGGGCTTGCCGTTGATGTCGTTGACGCCCTCGAAGACGACGAGGAAGCGGACTCCGGCGCGGTCGAGCGCGTCCGCGTCGAGCCGGGCGAGGGCGCCGGGGCCGGTGCCGTCGCGCAACAGGCGGTTGCCGCCGATGCCCGCGTTGAGGACGCCGAGGCGGCGCTGACGCGCGGCGAGCAGGTCGGGCCAGCGGTGGTTGGCGTCGTGGGTGGAGCCGTGGCCGTCGGTGAGCGAGTCGCCGAAGGCGACGACGCTGCCGGCGGCGGTGCCGCGTACGTCGACACCGGCGAGGTAGTACCAGTTGCTGATGGGGGTGCGGTAGGCGGAGCCGTCCTCGTCGGCCGCGTGCCCGGCGCCGACCAGTGCGAGCCAGCTGGTCTGGAGGGCGGTGCCGTGCTGGGTGGCGGGGCCGGAGTCCTCCGGGGTGAGGACGGTGACCAGGAGATCGGCGGCGGCCGGGACGGTGAGCCGGACCGGATCGGTGAGGAGGTCCCGGCCGGGCGGGACCGTGGCGCTGGTCGCGTGCCGGAAGGTGGCGGTGCGCAGGGTGCCGGGTACGGCGTCCGGGCCCCGGCCCTGCCGGAGGGCGACGGTGACCGCGCCGAGGTGCAGCGGGGTGGTGCCGAGCCGGTTGGTGACCCGTACGCGCAGCTCGGAGCCGCCGACGCTGAGGTGGACGATGTTGCGGATCGCGGCGCCGGGCAGGGCGGGTGCGGTGCCGGAGGGGGCGGCCTCCCAGGTGCCGGTCCACGACTGCGCCCCGGCGGCCCGGGCCGGGGCCGGGGTGAGGACGAGCAGCAGGGCCGCGAGGACCCGTACGACGTAGCCCAACGTCCGCCCTTTCGCACCGGGCCCGCCGCGTGTCCGGGCCGCCGGAGGCGACGGTGTCACACGCGGCGGGCCCGTGGGGGGCGCCAGCGCCGGGGGCCCACCCGCACGGCCCAGCGCGGGCGTCCCCCACGGGCTCACACGTCGCTGAGCACCCCCTCCAGACGCAGCAGCCACATCTTCCGCTCGAGCCCGCCCGCGTACCCGGTCATCGTGCCGTCGGCCCCGATGACCCGGTGGCAGGCGCGGACGACCAGCAGAGGGTTGGCGCCGAGCGCGCCGCCCACCGCGCGGATCGCGGCGCGCGGGGCGCCGACCCGGGCCGCGATCGCGCCGTACGTGGTGGTGGCTCCGTAGGGGACGGTGTCCAGGGCGGCCCACACCCGCTCGCGGAACTCGGTGCCCCGCGCCCGGACCGGCAGGTCGAACTCCTTGAGCTCTCCGGCGAGGTAGGCGGTGAGCTGCTCGGTGGCTTCCCGGAAGGGTCCGGGGTCGTGCCGCCAGCCCTCCTGGACGGTCCGGCCGCCCTTCTGGCCGGGCACGGAGACCGAGGTCAGCGCGCCGTCGGCGTCGGCGGTGAGCAGCAGGGGGCCGACCGGGGAGGCCAGCTCGGTCCAGTAGGGGTTGTCCATGATCGCCATCAGTCGGTCAGCTCCTCGGCGACCCGTAGGTGTTGTACGGCGTAGGACCGCCAGGGCCGCCAGGCTTCGGGCGGGTCCGTACCGGGTGGGGTGACGTCCGGGTCGCCGAGGACGCGCGCCCGGAGGGCGGCGACGGCGGCCGGGGTGATGCCGGGCAGGGCGTCCAGGGTCCGCCGGGCCTCGTCCCGGTCGGCGCCGGGATCGAGACGCAGGCGGCCGTCGGCGAGGGCGGCGGCGAGCGTGCCCAGCGGCGTGCCGGCCTCCGCCTCGGCGAGGACTGCGGGCTCGGGGAAGAGGTGGGTGAGGGTGCCGCTGGGCGCGTCGAGCGCCTTGCCGTACCGGAGGACGAGCCGTGCGACCTCGTCGGACGAGCCGGTCAGGACGCGGGCGGCGGTCTCCAGCGGGTCGACGGCGCCGGGTGAGCGCAGGCCGGGCCGGGCGGCGACCAGCGGGGCGAGCCGGGGGTCGGCGCCGAGGCGGGCGTCGACGGCGTAGGGGTCGGCGTCCAGGTCGTACAGCCGGCGCAGCCGGTGCACCGCGGTGGTGAGGTCGCGGGGGTCGGTGAGCAGCAGGCGGGCGTCGAGCCAGCCGCCGGGCCGGGTGCCGCCGCGCGGCCCGCGGGTGTGGGCGCGCTCGTGGACGACGGCGACGCCGGTGCCGTACGGCAGCCGCAGGGTGCGCCGGTGGACGCGGCCGCCGGGGGCGCCGGTCACCTCCTCGACGCCGGGTAGGGCTTCGCGGGCGAGCAGGTCGAAGACGGCGCCGGCCTGGTAGGGGCCCCGATGGGCGAGGCGCAGCGGGATGCCCGTGCCCGGGGCGCTCCGGCGGGAGCGCGGCGCGGCGTCGCGTACCTCGGTGGGGGTGTGGGCGTAGACCTCGCGGATGGTGTCGTTGAACTGGCGGATGCTGCGGAAGCCGGACGCGAACGCGATCTCGGTGACCGGGAGTTCGGTGGTGCGCAGCAGGGTGCGCGCGGTGTGGGCGCGCTGCGCGCGGGCGAGGGCGACGGGCCCCGCGCCGACCTCGCCGGTGAGCTGGCGCTGCACCTGCCGGGCGCTGTAGCCGAGGCGGGCGGCGAGGCCGGTGACGCCCTCACGGTCGACGACGCCGTCCGCGATCAGCCGCATGGCCCGGCCGACGACGTCGGCGCGGACGTTCCACTCGGCCGACCCCGGTACGGCGTCCGGGCGGCAGCGGCGGCAGGCCCGGAAGCCCGCCTGCTGGGCGGCGGCGGCCGTGCGGAAGAACCGGACGTTGCACCGCTTGGGGGTCACCGCCGGGCAGCTCGGGCGGCAGTAGATGCCGGTGGTCCGGACGGCGAAGAAGAAGACGCCGTCGAACCGCCCGTCACGGCTGCGCACCGCCTCGTACCTGCTGTCATCGTCCGTCATGCGTCCAGTGTCGGACGTGGGAGGGGGGCCGGGCCAGCGGAAAACGGACATGCAGCCCGGCCCCCTGCGGGTCAGGTCCAGGGACCCCGCTTGGCCCGCATCGCCGCGCGGCCCTCGGCTCCCTTGCGCTTCCAGTCCCTGCGGATCTCGGCGCGCAGGCGGGCGTCGGTCTTGGCGACGATCCACTGGTTCTCGCGGACCAGTTTGCGGTAGCTCTCCAGCCGCCGTACGGGCAGCTCGCCGGAGTCCACGGCGGCGACGACCGCGCAGCCGGGCTCGGAGGCGTGGGAGCAGTCGTGGAACCGGCAGCGCGCCGCCAGCTCCTCGATCTCGGAGAACACCTGACCGACCCCGCTCTCCGCGTCGTACAGGCCGACACCCCGCAGTCCGGGGGTGTCGATGAGCACGCCCCCGCCGGGCAGCGGGAGCAGGTTGCGGGTGGTGGTGGTGTGCCGGCCCTTGCCGTCCACGTCCCGCGCGGCCTGGACGTCCATCACGTCCGCGCCGACGAGCGCGTTGGCCAGCGTGGACTTGCCCGCGCCGGACTGCCCGAGCAGCACCGCGGTACCGGTGCCGATCAGCGCCCGGAGCACGTCCAGCCCGTCGCCGTGGAGCGCGCTGACGGTGAGCACGGGGACGCCGGGCGCGGTGGTCTCGACGTCCTGTACGAGATGCGCGAGCGTCGCGGGGTCCGGTACGAGGTCGGCCTTGGCGAGCACCACCACCGGCTGCGCCCCGGACTCCCACGCCAGCGCGAGGAACCGCTCGACCCGCCCGAGGTCCAGCTCGACGGCGAGCGACACGGCGACCACGGCGTGATCCACGTTGGCCGCCAGAATCTGCCCGTCGGACCGCTTGGACGAGGTGGACCGCACGAAGGCCGTCCGGCGGGGGAGGTAGGCCCGGACGTACCGGGGACTGCCGCCCTCGGGGTCGACCGCGGCCCAGTCGCCCGTGCACAGCACCCGCATCGGATCGTTGGGCGTCACGAACGCGGTGTCGGCGCGGACGACCCCGTCCGCGGTGAGGACATCACACTGGCCCCGGTCGACCCGGACGACCCGCCCGGGAAGCAGACCCTGACGGGCATGGGGGGTGAACTCGGCTTCCCAGTGGGAGTCCCAGCCGAGGGGGAAAAGAGCGTGCGAGGAGGAGAGTTGCAAGGGAGACCCTTCACAGGGGTGACCCCGGCGAGCGCCTACGGCGCGATCGGATCAGCCGGTGGCCACGGAGGTGGAGTGGATGAACTTCTGGTCGCGGGCAAGGCCCGTCACAGAGACAGCCATCGGTCACACCTCCCATTCCTCACTCGGCCCGAAGCGCCGGCGAACTACCGCCGCGCGAAGCGGTTCTCACTCTAGAGCCACCTCCGCCGAGCCGCTATCGAATTTCGCCGCGGAGGGTGGCGGTCGGGCGAAGCACCGCCCCAGCTGTCAGTCTGGTAGCGGGCGCTGACAGTACGTTCCGATTACCGGTCCAGCAGGTGGTGCATGACGGTTTCCGGGATGGTGGGGTTGGCCGCGGCGGCCTCGGCGGTGGTGGAGTCGTTCAGGAGGGTGGCCACGACGCGGGTGGGGAGGCGGGGGTCGGCGGCCGCGGTCTCGCGCACGAACCAGTGCGGATCGTCGAGCAGGCGGATCACGGAGGCGACGGACAGCCGCTCGTCTCCCAGCGCGGAGTGGCGGATGCCCCAGTCCGCGTCCCGGCTGAAGCGTTCCACCAGTTCGGCGGGCGCCTCCGGATCGAGGAGAGCGAGCCGGCGGGTGCCCGGGTCGGGGTCGTCCGCGAAGCGGAGGGTGCCCTGCCGGGGGAAGTTCGGGTGGTCGACAATCCGGGCGGACGAGTAGCCGTTCCAGCTCCGCACCATCTCCAGCAGACGCTGCAGGAACGCGCCGCGCCCCAGCGCCGACGAACCGCGGCGGTCAACCGTTCGCGCAGGGCTCCCCGTTGAGCCGGAACGCCCGTGGCGCCCCGTTTCCCCCGTCATGTGTCCCTACGAAGCCGAACGCGATCGTCCCCTGCGCGGCCACCGACCGGTTGTAGCTCTTGGCCTCGGCCGTGACCTGGGCGCCGGTCTGGTGCGCAGTCGCGTCCCAGGTCTGGCCGATGTGCTGGCCGTCGGGGAAGGTCCAGGTG
>NZ_MUNH01000053.1:0-26345 GCF_002154615.1 Streptomyces recifensis | reverse complement strand
GGGTAACGGCTCCCACCCCCTACCCCGCCATGCACCTCACCCCTGCGAGCACTTCATGAGCAAGCGCCTGATCTCCCTCTACGCGGCGGTACTGCTGGCCCTGAGCCTCACCGCGTCCCTCCCCTTCGACGCGGTCGCGTACCCGGCCACCGCCCTGTGGACCCTCGTCACCGTGCCGTCGTCGGTCCTGATGACCGTCGCATGGATGGCCGCGAGCACCCTGTTCCCACCCGCTTCCGACCCGGGCCCCGCCGTCTCCACCCTCCTCACCCTGACCCTCCACCTGACGGCAGGCGCCCTCAACATCGGGGCGCTGCTGCTCCTGAGGAAGGCCTGCGCGGGGTGCCGGGTCTTGTCGGCACGGGCGTTTCGAGCCTGACGTCACCCGCAATCGAAGTAGAACGGCAGCCACTCTTCGAGGAATGCCGAAAAGGGAGCTGCGGCGGGGCACACGCGCACGTTGAAGCCTGAGAGCGTCACCGTGCCCGAGGGAGGGCCTTCCACCCGATCGAAGAGGGCGATCATCACCTCGTAGATGTGGCGCCGTCTCGCCGCGATGACTCCTGCCCGGATCGATGCGGAGTCCAGATCCCGGGCCTGAGATCCCCGCCGGAGAAGTTCCCCCGCTATGGCCGGCACGACGTTGTTGCAGAGAACCGTAATGAGCTTGGGGTTCGGGGACAGCTCAAGTCGCCCCGACGGGCCGTAACCGGATCGGTTGACGAAAGCCTCGGTGAACGGCAGCAGCGATCGCAGTGTTCCGAGGTGCCCGACAAGCGCTCCCACCGCCTTCAGCGAGCCGGCCGTGAGGTGCAGTTGCGCTGCCAGCAAGGCTTCCTGCAAGCGCGGTATTGCCACCAGCTCCCGCGCCAAGCGGTACTCCTGCGCCGTGAAGGGGAGTCGGCCGATCATGTAGGACGCGGCCAGTTCTCGGGCTTCCGCCTCCGTGAGGACCACGTGCGGACCATGGGCACCTGGGCCCACGGGTTTGGGGTCCGATTCGCTCCTCCGGAAAACGGATTCCGTCGCGACCGCCTCATGGAACTTGTCCAGCACGGCCGATGCGTGAACCGGCGTATGCGGTTGCCCCCGACAAGCGTCCACAAAATGGAGCCAGTCCCGAGACAGTATCCGCATGGCCCTTCGGCAGGCGTCTGCGGGGCCGGCACCCGCTCTGACTGCGATCCTGTCGATGCTGCGCAACAAACAGTCCGCAGGCGAATGAGGCACCACGGCGCTCCGCGCTCGCATGAAGGCCGCTTCGCCACTTCGCCCCGCGTCGACGGTGAAGTACGACCCCAGGGAAAGGTGACCGGCCGCACCGAAACGGACCGCCACATCCTGTGCCGCCGTGGCCGCGCTCCAGTACTCACGCCGCACCGGGCAGCGAAGAGGGCCGGACGACTCCGGGTGACCCTGCGCGGCCGAAGTGCCCCAGTTCAACCCCGCACTCATAAGCGAGCGCACGAACCGATCATTTGCACGTATCTGCTGCGGGCCGGCACTACGAAACCAGAGCTCCGACGACATCTTCATCGTCTGAATCTCTTCATTCACCGACCGCAGGTAAATGTCGAGATCGCGGCGGTCCACCATCATGAAGCAGGTTCCGCGGGCTCATCCGCCAAGGCCATGTAGTTGCGCAGAAGCCGACCAGTGATCACTTCACCCTCCGTCCCCAGGCCGAACCACTTCGCGCACAAGGCGGAGCCGAGGGCTGCGAACGCCGTAGCGGTGATCAGCGAGTCCGTGTCCGAGTCATCAAGCCAGCTCGCGGAGACCTTCAGGTCGCCGATGAATGACGGGAGGGAATCGACGGCCAACCCGTCCGCCGAGCCATCCCCGGTTCCCGTCCCCGACTTCGACAGAAGCAGGTGGAGGTTGAGCAGGAGGGAACGCAACTCGGCAATGAATCCGTCGGGCGACACCGGCAGAGCCGCCCCCATGCCGTCCATGAACCGCGCGCTCGTTGTCTCGACGACCTCTTGGACAACCTCGGGTGACATCTCTCGAAGCCAGATACGCGCGCGCTTACGCCGGGTCTCCCGCATATCAGCGAAGAAGGGCATGTTGAGAGGGCCCTGGAGATCGTACTGCAGCCTCTGCACAAGCTGCTCGACGGAAGACTCATGCCGAACGGCAGTGTCCTCCAAGCGTCTGGCCCGCAGATTGTTGAGCGTGACGCCTGCGCATTGCCGTGCGTACCATGCCGCATAAGCCTGCCCGGTGAGCAGGTGCTGTCGGGGGTCCACGACCAGATGCGAACCGCCGGCCACTCGTTCCAGGGCTGCTTCGATACCGGGCATCTCCTCGCGCACGGCCGCGAGGAACTGCTCCTCCGATCCGCCGACGGCAAGGAACCGCTGAAGGGACGAAAGCCCGGCTCCTGCCGCCCCAAGACGCTCATCGCTGTCGTCCGTCCGATGGAAGGACGCCATGACCGCGCTACGGGGCGCTCCGACCGAGGTGCGGTACCGATGGTGCACCAGTCTGCTCGCCGCGAACGTCGTGTGACATGGCCGGGCAAGATCCGTCAGATGAACCACGAGCGGCTCGGGCGTATCCAAGAGTCCGGCCTGTGCCAGAAGCACCTCATCAACGCGATCCTTGGACGGGAAGATGCAGGCGTCCTCGTCGCTCCAGACGCTGCCGTCCGGCTCCACGAAGCATTGCCTGAACAGCCGGCTCGTGTGCGGTAAGTAGGTCAGTCCCTGCCCGGAGGGTCCCCGCGGGCTGCCCAGCGTCCATGTGACGACCACTTTGTACTCGTCCATGAACGGACTGTTGTCCAGGTGCAGAGTGTTGTCGCGCGCGACCACGTCGACCGGATAGGTGTCCTTGGCGCGCAGGTCGACTATCTTCACCGGGCCGCCCAGCGCGTGGGCGATCAGCACGGCCAGAAGCGGATGCGCGACCGCCTCCCACAACCCAGGACTCCCCATAAGTGGTGCTGACGACCCGGCATTCAGGTAACTGTGCAGCGAGCCACGACTGCCCTTGGCACGCATCTCCTCATCGTAGGTCTGCCGGAATTCGTCGAACAGACCCGGCGGGAGCAAGCCGGTCAGGCTGACGGCGCCCTCGTTCGCGAGCGCTCGGTGCAAGGAGCCGAAGGCTTCTCTCCCCACGAGATCTTCGAGCGCTCTGCGGAAGTACGCGTCGGCCGCTGGTCGCGCCAGTTGTCGGTACGACAGCGGACTGGCCAGCCGATCCGCTGAGACCAGGGGTGTGTGCCGCAGAGGCATGTCGTCGCCCTCTCACGCCGGCTCGTCCGTGGCGAATCGGTCGAGTTCAGTGAGGACGCGATGAACCTCGGCCACCGCGTTGTCATTGCCCGCTCGGGTGTAGGCGTCTTCGAGTTGCTCCAGAATCGCCCGCACCGAGCGGACATTGCCGAGCGCGTCCTCCGCTCGCCAGGCACGCTCCAGCCAGGTGCAGCCCTTCTCGAGGTCCCCTGACTTCACTCCGGCCGTTCCGAGAACCCTCAACGCCAGTGCTCGCCCATACGCGTTCGCCTGGTCCTCGCACATCGCCAGACTGCGCAGGCCGAGGTCTTCGGCCCAGGTGTAGCGACCGAGTTCGATGAGAGCGCGAGCGGCGTCGTACAGCCCTCGTGCCTCTCGGACGGCGTTGTTGTTACGCCTGGACTCTCTGGCCGCGCGCATCCCCCAGCGCAGGGCCTCGCGGAACTGCCCTGCCCGGAGGGAGAGTTCGGACATGGCATGTTGTGTGGAGGCTGTCTGGCTGGTGTCCCCCAACGACGTCTCGATGTCGAGAGCTGCCAGCAACTGCTCCTTTGCGGCGTCGAGGCGCCCCACGTCCGCCAGCGCTCTTCCCAGTCCGCGGTGGCAGTGGGCCTCCATCGGACGGTCGCCGGCAATGGCGGCCTCGAGCGACCGCTCCTGGACGGCGAGCGTCTTGGAGACGTCCTGTCGCCAGTAGAGATAGGTGTTGACGGACCAGGCGAAGCGGGTGACGAACGCGTAGTCGCGCATGGCCGCTGCTTCGTCCATCAGGCTGAGCATGGACGGTGTGATCACACTGAACCATGCGAGTGCCTCGGGAAGCGTGAACCTGATCTGGTTCGCGATCTGCTCCGTGACCTCACCCAGTGCGATCGGGTGTCGGTTGGGATCGATCACCCGGTCGGCCGCGAAACTGAGCGCGAGGTAGGTGGTGCGAATCCTGCGGGCGATGTCGGCCTGTTCGGCACGGTCGAGCACCTGGGAACGCGTCTCCGACAGGTAGGCCCGGATGATGTCGTGCATGCGATAGTGCCCCAGGCTGGTCTCGTCGATCAAAGAAGCGAGATTCAGTGCCCGAAGTGTCCGGTCACATCGCGACTCGCTCTGTTCGAGAACGAGGCGCAGCACGGTACTGGAGAGCTCGGTGGTGGGGAGCATCGAGGCGACGTAGAGGACGTACTTTGTCTCGGCGTCGAGATCTTCGACGGACCATGACACGACCCGGCCGACCTCTATACCCAGCTCGGCGTCGTCCAGGAAGCCCAGGGGAGTGTCGCCGGACTGAATGCCCGCGAGTGCGTCCTGTAGATCCCACGTGGTGTGGACCGCGAGCTTGGCGGCGACAATGGCCAGTGCCAGCGGGTGGCCCTCCAACAGCTCGACGATCCTGGTCGCGCTCTGGTTGTCTTTGCCCACACGGACAAAGCCCACCCGCTCCGCCAGTAGTTCGATACCTTCTTCTACGCTGAGCAGTGGCAATTTGAGTACTCGCGCTTGGTGACGGATGATCATTTCCGGGATGGCCCGGCGACTGGTGACAATCAGACTCGAGCCCACTCCAGGAACAAGATCCTTGACATCGCCATAGGACGACACATTGTCGACTATGACGAGGCACTTCTTTCCCGAGGTCGCAGCGCGGAAAGCGTGGCCCCACCCGTCATCGTCGACCAGATCGGAGCGGTCGGCGCCCAGCGCGGCGAGAAATGTGCGCAGCGCGTCCCGCGATTCGACCCGTGGCGCGTTCGAATAAGCCTGCATGTCCACGAAGAACTGGCCGTCGGGATAGTTCTCCAGACGAGATCCGGACCAGGCGAGTGCCAGTGTGGTCTTCCCCGATCCGGCCAGCCCCCACAACACACAGCAGCGGGAACCGGAGGATTCCATGGCTTCGTCCATGGCCTTGAGAAGGTGGGACCGGCCGATGACCCGGCCGACGCCGCCGGGAAGCATATGGGGAATCTCCGCACGGCTCACCGACGGCGAGCGCTGGACGTATATCGGCCCCGACGATCCCACCTGCAGGAGCTGATTCGCCGACAGCCGCTCCGCGATGTTGTGCGGAGCACCTTCCAGCTCGGGGTTCACAGAGCCCTGCCTCCAGCGTGAATCAGCGTCACATGGTGACGTCACCGACGTTTTGGGCCTGGATGAGCTTCTGCACGACACTGGATGTCACAGTGTTACTGGCGCCCACCGACGTGGTGACCCTTTGGAGCTGATCCCTGAACGCCGGGTCCTGATCAGCGCACCTGAGCAACGCTTCCCGCAATTCCTGCTCATCATGGGGAGAAAGCCCGCCACCTTCCGCCCGGTCGAGCAGCTCCATTTCTTGCGAGGACTCCTGATTGCGGGAGAAGTAACCACGAACGAGGTCGATGAGCGCGGCCCCCGAGCCTTCAGCCATCCTCGCCAGCGCTGCGGTGACAATGTCCTCGATCACGCGGAACTCCCCCCACCGAGTGTGCGGACGTGACGAATGAGCAAGATCAGGAGATAGGACTCGTGACACGCAAGAACATCGCGCTAAGGCTACCCCCCGTCTTGGCCGAGCGAACCGCAAGTCGTTGGAAAAATCGATTCCCCACTCGACAAACCTCTGAACAGGAGGTTGACCGGGCCAGGCCCGGCAAGCGGGGTCGGCCCTGCCGACGCGAAAGGGCCCGACTCCGCGGAGTCGGGCCCTTCTCAACTGCAAGCTCGCTGGAGCAGCGTCGGCTACACGTTGAACCGGAACTCCACCACATCCCCGTCCCGCATCACATACTCCTTGCCCTCCATGCGCGCCTTGCCCTTGGCGCGGGCCTCCGCGACCGACCCCGTCTCGACGAGGTCCTCGAAGGAGATGACCTCCGCCTTGATGAAGCCCTTCTGGAAGTCGGTGTGGATGACGCCGGCTGCCTCGGGGGCGGTGGCGCCCTTGGGGATGGTCCAGGCCCGGGACTCCTTGGGGCCGGCCGTGAGGTAGGTCTGGAGGCCGAGGGTGTTGAAGCCCACGCGGGCGAGGGTGGCCAGACCGGGCTCCTCGGCGCCGACGGACTCCAGGAGCTCCATCGCGTCCTCCTCGTCCAGCTCGGCGAGGTCCGCCTCCAGCTTGGCGTTGAGGAAGATCGCCTCGGCCGGGGCGACCAGCGCGCGCTGGGTGTTCTTGAAGTCCTCGTCGGTCAGCTCGTCCTCGTCCACGTTGAAGACGTAGAGGAAGGGCTTGGTCGTCAGCAGGTGCAGGTCGTGCAGCAGCTCGGCCCGCTCCGAGCCCTGGAGGATGCCCTGGGAGGACAGGGTGTCGCCCCTCTCCAGGATCTCCTTCGCCTCCTCGACCGCCTTCACCTTCGGCGCGACGTCCTTCTTGATCCGGGACTCCTTCTGGAGGCGCGGAAGGACCTTCTCGATGGTCTGGAGGTCGGCGAGGATCAGCTCGGTGTTGATCGTCTCGATGTCGTCCTTGGGCGAGACCTTGCCGTCGACGTGCACGACGTTCTCGTCCTTGAAGGCGCGGATGACCTGGCAGATCGCGTCGGACTCGCGGATGTTCGCAAGGAACTTGTTGCCCAGGCCCTCACCCTCGGAGGCGCCGCGCACGATGCCCGCGATGTCGACGAAGTCCACCGTCGCCGGGAGGATGCGCTCCGAGGAGAAGATCGACGCGAGCTGCGCCAGGCGGCCGTCGGGGACGCCCACCACGCCGACGTTCGGCTCGATCGTGGCGAACGGGTAGTTGGCCGCCAGCACGTCGTTCTTGGTCAGGGCGTTGAACAGGGTCGACTTGCCGACATTGGGCAGGCCGACGATTCCGATCGTGAGCGACACGTTGCGACTTCCCGTAGAGGAGTGGGCCAGGGGCTGCCAGGGCCCAGGGGACACCGGCCGATCCACCAGTTTACGGCGTCCGCGCGGGGCAATTAGCGGGAGCGTCCCCCGTCCGGCCGGACTGGCCCCCCGGACACGTCTTCGGCGTGTCTGAAGGGCGATTCGGCACATAAACAGACCTAAGTTGGTCCAGTGGAGCAACACAGAACGCGACCTCCGAAAGACGGGCCGCGACGCGGCACACCCACGCCCGCGCACCTTCCGCCCCAGGCCCGGCGCGGTCCGGACGCCGCGCGCGGCGCGGCCGGGGTATCCGTCGCGGCCCGCCGCGGGCCCGAGGCCCTACGCGGCCCCGTCGCCGAGCCGGGCGCCGCGCCCGGCGGCCGGCGTTTCCCGAACCCCCGGCTCACCGGGCTGGGCGGCGGCCTGTTCTGCGTGGCCGCGATGCTGCTGCTGGGCGGCCTGGACGCCCTGCTGTTCGGCTCGTCCCTGATCGCCTACGGCGTGCTGTTCCTGCCCGTCTGCGTGCTCACCGCGCTCTGGGTGCGCCCCGGCGACGTGCTGACCGCCCCCGTCGCCCTGCCGATCGCCTTCGGCGCCGGGCTCTTCCCGGTCGCCGACGGCAGCGCGGGTTTCCTCGGCTCCCTGATGGGCGTCTTCACCGGCCTCGCCACCCAGGCGGGCTGGCTGTACGGCGGCACGCTGATCGCCGGGGTGATGGTCCTGGTACGCCGGGTGCGCTGGGTGCGCAGCCGCCGACGCCGGGTCTGAGAGCCGAAAACCACTGGAGCGGCGCCCCGGCGCGCCGCTACCGTGCTGCCCGACCGAGTCGTCTGGGCAAGGACGTGCCGTTGTACACCGTGTGAGACCCCCCGAGAGCTGATCTGTCGCGCGTCGCGCTCTCGCGCCGCGCCGCTTCCTGCTGCGGACTTCTCACTGAAACCGGTGTACTTCTGTGCTCCACGACTGGGTGGTCATGCCCACCTGCCTGCCTCTGGTCCGGCGCCGCTGCCACACGTGCGCGTCCGGCCGCTTCAGGGCGAACGGAAAATTCCGCGTCAACGCCCATCACAAGCTCATCGACGTCTGGCTGCTCGTGCGCTGCACGGGCTGCGGGGACACCGCCAAGCTCACGGTCCTGGAGCGGGCGAACGTCCGCTCCGTACGCCCCGGCCTGCTGGACCGGCTGCACGCCAACGACCCGGCCCTCGCGGCCGAGCTGCTCCAGGACCCGGTGCTGCGGCGGCGCAACCGCGTCGCCCTCGACTGGGACGGCGCCTGGCGTCTCCACACCGGCGGTTCGGATCACCTGGACCGGGAGAAGGCCGACGTCTCGGTCCGCTTCGCGGCGCCGGTACCGGTCCGGCCGGTGCGGTTGATCGCCGAGGGGTTCGGTCTGTCGCGGGCCGGCGTCGGGCGGCTGATCGCGGAGGGGAACCTCGTCTCGGCCGTCCGGCTGGAGTCGAGGCTCTCCGGCGATTTCACCTTCACGCTCAAACGCTGAGCGCACCGGGGCCCGTCCGGCGAACCACGCCGGACGGGCCCCGGGCCCCTACTCCGCCGCCGCCCGCTGCTCCGCGCGCATGGCCGCGCCCACGATGCCCGCGTTGTTCTGGAGCTGGGCCGGGACGATCTCGGCCTGGATCCCGCTGATGTGCGGGAGGAACTTGTCGGCCTTGCGGCTCACCCCGCCGCCGATGATGAACAGCTCGGGCGAGAAGAGCATCTCCAGGTGCGCGAGGTACTTCTCGACCCGGCGCGCCCAGTGCTCCCAGCTCAGGCCGGCGTCCTCCTTGGCCTTGCTGGACGCCTTCTTCTCCGCGTCGTGGCCGTTCAGCTCGACGTGGCCCAGCTCGGTGTTGGCGACCAGCACGCCGTCGGTGAAGACGGCGCTGCCGATGCCGGTGCCGAAGGTGAGCAGGATGACCGTGCCCCCCCGGCCGCGCCCGGCGCCGAACCGCATCTCGGCCAGCCCGGCCGCGTCCGCGTCGTTGACCAGCGTGACCGGGAGGCCGCCCAGCTTCTCGCTGAACAGGGTGCGGGCGTCCGTGCCGACCCAGCTCTTGTCGACGTTCGCCGCGGTGAGGATGGTCGCGCCGTCCTTGACCACTCCGGGGAAGGTCAGCCCGACCGGGCCGGTCCAGCCGAAGTGGTCGATCACTTCCTTGACGCCGTCGGCGACACCCTCGGGGGTCGCCGGATGCGGGGTGAGCACCTTGCAGCGCTCCTGGGCGAGATCGCCCTTGTCCAGGTCCACCGGGGCACCCTTGATGCCGGACCCGCCGATGTCCACGCCGAAGATCTGCATGGCCCCACGTTACGACGTACGACTGACGGTCACGCCCCGGGCGTACCGGTTCCGCCCCGCTCGGCCGCCAGGGCGGCGGCTTCCTCGCGCAGGTCGCGGCGGAGTTCCTTGGGCAGCGAGAAGGTGATGGACTCCTCGGCCGCCTTGACCAGCTCCACGTCGCCGTAGCCGCGCTGGGCCAGCCACTCGAGGACCTCCTCGACCAGGACCTCGGGCACCGAGGCGCCGGAGGTGACGCCGACCGTGGTGACGCCCTCCAGCCAGGCCTCGTCGATCTCGCCGGCGAAGTCCACCAGGTACGCCTCGCGGGACCCGGCGAGCTTGGCGACCTCGACGAGCCGTACGGAGTTGGAGGAGTTGCGCGAGCCGACCACGATGACCAGCTCGGCCTCGGCACCCATCTGCTTCACCGCGAGCTGACGGTTCTGCGTGGCGTAGCAGATGTCGTCGCTGGGCGGGGAGACCAGGCCGGGGAACTTCGCCTTCAGGGCGTCGACGGTCTCCATGGTCTCGTCCACGGAGAGCGTGGTCTGGGAGAGCCAGACGATCTTGGACGGGTCGCGGACCTCGACCTTGGCGACGTCCTCGGGGCCGTCGACGAGCTGGATGTGCTCGGGGGCCTCGCCGGAGGTGCCGATGACCTCCTCGTGCCCCTCGTGCCCGATCAGCAGGATGTCGTAGTCGTCCTTGGCGTAGCGGACGGCTTCCTTGTGGACCTTGGTGACCAGCGGGCAGGTGGCGTCGATGGTGGCGAGCCGGCCGCGCTTCGCCTCCTCGTGCACGGTCGGGGCGACGCCGTGCGCGGAGAACATCACGATCTGGCCCGGCGGCACCTCCTCCGTCTGCTCCACGAAGATCGCGCCCTTCTTCTCCAGGGTCTGCACGACGTACTTGTTGTGGACGATCTCGTGCCGGACGTAGATCGGGGCCCCGTACTGTTCGAGGGCCTTCTCGACGGCGATCACGGCGCGGTCCACACCGGCGCAATAGCCACGGGGGGCGGCGAGCAGGACACGGCGGCCAGGCGAAGCGGTCATGCGTCCCATCGTAAGGCCGGGTGCCGGACCCCGTAGATCCCCCCAGGGGGGTGTCCCCGGCGCACCCCCGTTGTCGGCGGCGGCCGTTACCCTCGCCGCATGGCTGTGAACACGTCGCCCGAGGCCCCGCTCCCGGTCGGGGAGGTATCCCGGCTGATCGGACGCTGGATCGACCGGCTCGGCGCGGTGTGGGTGGAGGGGCAGATCACCCAGTTGTCGCGGCGGCCCGGCGCCGGGGTGGTGTTCCTGACCCTGCGCGACCCCTCGCACGACATCTCGGTGAGCGTCACCTGCTACCGGCAGGTGTTCGACACGGTCGCGGACGTGGTCGGCGAGGGCGCCCGCGTCGTGGTGCTCGCCAAGCCGGAGTGGTACGCCCCGCGCGGGCAGCTGTCGCTGCGCGCCGCCGAGATACGGCCGGTGGGCGTGGGCGAACTGCTGGCGCGGCTGGAGCAGCTCAAGAAGTCGCTGGCGGCGGAGGGGCTGTTCGCGGCCGAACGGAAGCAGCCGCTGCCGTTCCTGCCGCAGCTCATCGGGCTGGTGTGCGGCCGGGCCTCGGCGGCGGAGCGGGACGTGCTGGAGAACGCCCGGCACCGCTGGCCCGCCGTCCGCTTCGAGGTGCGCAATGTGCCGGTGCAGGGCGTGCACGCGGTGCCCCAGGTGGTCCAGGCGGTCAAGGAGCTGGACGCGCGGGACGACGTGGACGTGATCGTGGTGGCCCGCGGCGGCGGCAGCGTGGAGGACCTGCTGCCGTTCTCCGACGAGCAGCTGGTCCGCGCGGTGGCGGCCTGCCGCACACCGGTGGTCTCGGCGATCGGGCACGAGCCGGACACCCCGCTGCTGGACCTGGTGGCCGACCTGCGCGCCTCCACCCCGACCGACGCGGCCAAGAAGGTCGTCCCGGACGTGGGCGAGGAGCTGGCGCGGGTACGGATGCTGCGCGACCGGGGCCGGCGGTGCGCCCACTCCCTGCTGGACCGGGAGGAGCGGGGGCTGGCGCACGCGCTGGCCCGGCCGGTGATGGAGCACCCGCACCGGATGCTGGACGAGCGGGAGGAGCAGGTGGAGGCGCTGCTGGGCCGCGCCCGGCGCACGCTGGGCCATCTGCTGGACCGGGCGGAGTCGGAGCTGACCCACACGCACGCGCGCGTGGTCGCCCTCTCCCCCGCGGCCACCCTCCGGCGCGGCTACGCGGTCCTGCAGAAGGAGGACGGCCATGTGGTCCGCGACCCGGCCGAGGTGACCGGGGGCGAGCCGCTGCGGGCCCGGGTGGCGGCGGGCGAGTTCGCCGTACGGGTCGATGTCGGCGGCGATGAATAGGGTGGGCGGATGAGCAGCAAGGTGGACGAGGCGCTCTCGTACGAGCAGGCGCGGGACGAGTTGATCGAGGTCGTACGGCGGCTGGAGGCGGGCGGTTCGACGCTGGAGGAGTCTCTGGCGCTGTGGGAGCGCGGCGAGGAGCTGGCCAAGGTGTGCCGGCGCTGGCTGGAGGGGGCGCGGGAGCGGCTGGACGCGGCGCTCGCGGAGGAGGCCGAGGAGGACGAGGGCGAGTAGCGGGCCGGAGCCGCTTTGTTGAAGTTTGAACTTCTTTGGCGTAGGGTCGGCTGTGTCACCAGGTCCCGCACCACGGACCGCACGCGCACCTCAGGAAGTCACAGATGTCTCTCGTTCTCGACCCGGCCGCCCAGGACCTGCTGTTCCGTGAGGCTCGCACCGCGAACTCCTTCACCGACGAGCCGGTGACCGACGAGCAGGTCCGGGCGATCTACGACCTGGTCAAGTACGGCCCGACCGCCTTCAACCAGACCCCGCTGCGGATCACCCTGGTCCGCTCCCCCGAGGCCCGTGAGCGCCTGGTCGGGCACCTGGCCGAGGGCAACCGCGCCAAGACCGCCGCGGCCCCGCTGGTGGCGATCCTCTCCGCGGACAACGAGTTCCACGAGGAGCTGCCGGCCCTGTTCCCGGCGTTCCCGCAGGCCAAGGACGCCTTCTTCGCCGAGCGCCCGGTCCGTGAGCGCTCCGCCGCGCTGAACGCCGCGCTCCAGGCCGCCTACTTCGTCGTCGGCGTCCGCGCCGCCGGCCTGGCCGCGGGCCCGATGACCGGCTTCGACGCCGAGGGCGTCCGCAAGGAGTTCCTGGACGACGACCACACCCCGCTGATGATCGTCAACATCGGCCGCCCGGCCGCCGACGCCTCGTACCCGCGCGGCCCGCGCCTGTCCTACGACGACGTCGTCACGACCGTCTGAGCGGCACTCCTCCGCCGGTCCACGGCGATGCGCGAAGGCCCCCGGAATGCGCTTCCGGGGGCCTTCGCGCATCGTGAGAGGAAACCGCTAGGCCATCTTGAGCGCCGAGGCCATGGTGGTCAGACGGTCGAAGGAGGCGGTGCCCGACACCACCGTGGTGGAGCCGGGGGTGTTCTCCAGGACGAGGGCGTCGTAACGGCCGCCGGAGTACCGGGTCCAGGTGCGGCCGTCGATCCTCTCGGTCTTCTTGGTCGCCGAGGAGCCCTGGGTGGCCTGCTCGATGAAGTCGGAGCGCTTCTGGGTGGACTGCTCGACCTGCACGTACTGGCCCTCGGGGTCCTGGAAGCCGAGATGCCAGCGGTCGGACTCCTCGCCACGGAAGCGGACGGAGGTCGCCTTCCAGGTGTCCGGCAGCCCCTCGGGGGCCGCCACCGGGTAGCTCACGGCCCGGCGGGCCGTGGTCGCCTCGACCGTGTAGTCGACCCGCGGGAGGTCGGGCTTGTGGTCGTCGTGCGGGACGAAGACGTAGATGACCGCCGCCGCGATACCGATCAGGGCCAGGGAAAGGATCATGTCCCGGACCGTCTTCTGCTTGCCGTTCGAACCTGCCACGCCTCCTATGGTCTCAGGTGCCCTCCGCGCTCATCCGTGGGGCCCCCTGCTCATTTTGTAAGCCCGGCGATAGAGTCACCTCATACTCATCCGGCCGTCGTCGTATCAGAAAGGTGCGCTCCGATGACCGAGCATCATCTGCCGTCCGAACTCGATGTCCCCTCCGAGGCCCCCGACCGCAACCTCGCCCTGGAACTGGTCAGGGTCACCGAGGCCGCCGCCATGGCCGCGGGCCGCTGGGTCGGCCGCGGCGACAAGAACGGCGCCGACGGCGCCGCCGTGCGCGCCATGCGGACCCTCGTCTCCACCGTCTCGATGAACGGCGTCGTCGTCATCGGCGAGGGCGAGAAGGACGAGGCGCCGATGCTCTTCAACGGGGAGCAGGTCGGCGACGGGACGGGACCCGAGGTCGACATCGCCGTCGACCCGATCGACGGGACCACGCTGACGGCGAAGGGCATGGCGAACGCGATCGCCGTGCTGGCCGCCGCCGAGCGGGGCGCCATGTTCGACCCGTCCGCCGTGTTCTACATGGACAAGCTGGTCACCGGGCCCGAGGCGGCCGACTTCGTCGACATCGACGCGCCCGTGTCGGTCAACATCCGCCGGGTCGCCAAGGCGAAGCGGCGCACGCCCGAGGACGTGACGGTCGTCATCCTGGACCGGCCCCGGCACGAGGGCGTCATCAAGGAGATCCGGGACACCGGCGCGCGGATCAAGCTGATCTCGGACGGCGACGTGGCGGGGTCCATCCTGGCGCTGCGCGAGGGCACCGGCATCGACCTGCTGCTCGGCATCGGCGGCACCCCCGAGGGGATCATCTCGGCCTGTGCGGTGAAGTGCCTGGGCGGGACGATCCAGGGCAAGCTCTGGCCCAAGGACGACGAGGAGCGGGAGCGGGCGATCGCGGCCGGCCATGACCTGGACCGGGTGCTGACCACGGACGACCTGGTGAGCGGGGAGAACGTGTTCTTCGTGGCGACCGGGATCACCGACGGGGAGCTGATGCGAGGCGTGCGGTACCGGTCGGAGACCGCGACCACCGACTCCATCGTGATGCGGTCCAAGTCGGGGACCGTGCGGAAGATCGAGTCGGAGCACCGGCTCAGCAAGCTGCGGGCCTACAGCGCGATCGACTTCGACCGGGCGAAGTAGCGGATCAGGGGGGCGCGGGCGACTGCGCGGGTGCCGGTCCGCCGTGGCCGGTCGCGCGGTTCCCGCGCCCCTGAAAGCTTTCGCCTCAGCCCGCTATGCGCGCTGCCGTCGCCTTCTTGAGTTCCACCTCGCGCCTGCGCCTGCGGGCCAGGACCACTCGGCGCTCGGCCGCGGTCAGGCCGCCCCAGACGCCGTACGGCTCGGGCTGGAGCAGGGCGTGCTCGCGGCACTCGATCATCACCGGGCAGCGGGCGCACACCCGCTTCGCCGCCTCCTCGCGGGACAGGCGCGCGGCGGTCGGCTCCTTCGACGGGGCGAAGAACAGACCGGCCTCGTCGCGGCGGCACACCGCCTCGGTGTGCCAGGGCGCGTCCTGGTCCCTGTCTCGCGCCGGGCCCCGCTGGGCCGGAACGGCGGCTACCTGCAGGGACGAATGCGGCGGTTGCAGCACGGTCTACTCCTGACGACGAATTCGCTAGCGAGAGACGATGCAGCAAGCCCTACCCGTTGTACGCGCGCCTATGCACTGCGTTCCCAACCACCGGCGTACGACGGCCTGTTCGGCGTCAGTCCCCCAAGTACTTGCGCAGCTTCCGGTCGACCTTGCCGTGGGCCCGCTCGACCGTGCCCTGCACCCGGTCGAGGATGTCCGCCACGAACCGGCCGCGCCGGGGCCGCGCCTCCACGTTGCCCAGGACCGACCAGCCGTCGACGTAGATCACCGGGGCGTCCGACTCCACCGAGTCCAGCGTGCTGACCTCGAAGCTGCCCAGCACACTGCCGCCGGTGCCGCGCAGCGACACGTTCTCCGGGACGCGGATCTGGACGTCCCCGAAGACCGAGACCGCCTTGATCACCACCTGCTGGTACTCGAAGACGGCCTCGCTGAGGTCTATCTCCACGCTGCCGAACACCGCGAACGCGTGCACCCGGCGCCCCGCGCGCCAGCGGCCCCGTCGTACGGCGCTGCTGAAGACGGCGACCACGCTGGTGTCCGCGTCGGCCGGGAGCGAGCCGGGCAGCGGGCGGTGCGGGACGGAGGCGTACGCGGGGGCCGCCGGGCGCTCGTGCGCGGCGGGCAGGTCGCGTATGAAGACGTCCAGCTCGCCGACGGTCTTGGTGTGCAGCACCCCCTCCACGCGCTCGGCGTGCTCCTCGGCGGTCAGCCGGCCCTCGGCCAGGGCGTCACGGAGGATGTCGGCGACCCGGTCGCGGTCGGCGTCCGAGGCGCGCAGGTCGGCCGGGCGGGGGGCGGTGTCCGCGGGCTGCGCGTGCTTCTGAAGGTCCACGACAGCAGAGTACCGAAACGCGATAGATCGCGACCAGGGCCTGTGGACAACTCCCGGACAACGTTGCCGCACGGCCCCGCACCGCCTGCTCGGCGCCAAGTGAGTCCTACCTCACCGCAGCACTGTCCGAGCCGGGTTCTACGCTGGACAGGCCCGCCAGCGTCGGCGGGCGCCGTCCGTCGATGAAGGAATGGGCTGAGATGCCTGAGTTCGCGTACACCGATCTGCTCCCCCAGGGAGAGGACACCACGCCGTACCGGCTGGTGACCTCCGAGGGTGTGTCCACCGTCGAGGGGCCGGACGGGCGGACCTTCCTCAAGGTGGAGCCGGAGGCGCTGCGCAAGCTGGCCGAGGAGGCCATCCACGACATCCAGCACTACCTGCGCCCCGCCCACCTCGCCCAGCTCCGCCGGATCATCGACGACCCGGAGGCCTCCGGCAACGACAAGTTCGTCGCGCTGGACCTGCTGAAGAACGCGAACATCGCGGCGGCGGGCGTGCTGCCCATGTGCCAGGACACCGGCACCGCGATCGTCATGGGCAAGCGCGGCCAGAACGTGCTGACCGAGGGCGGCGACGAGGCGGCGCTGAGCCGCGGCATCTACGACGCCTACCTGAACCTCAACCTGCGCTACTCGCAGATGGCTCCGCTCACCATGTGGGAGGAGAAGAACACCGGCTCCAACCTCCCCGCGCAGATCGAGCTGTACGCGACCGACGGCGGCGCCTACAAGTTCCTCTTCATGGCGAAGGGCGGCGGCTCGGCCAACAAGTCGTTCCTGTACCAGGAGACGAAGGCCGTCCTGAACGAGTCCTCCATGATGAAGTTCCTGGAGGAGAAGATCCGTTCGCTGGGCACGGCCGCCTGCCCGCCGTACCACCTGGCGATCGTGGTCGGCGGCACCAGCGCCGAGTTCGCGCTGAAGACCGCCAAGTACGCCTCCGCGCACTACCTGGACGAGATCCCGGCCGAGGGCTCCGCGCTCGGTCACGGCTTCCGGGACAAGGAGCTGGAGGAGAAGGTCTTCGAGCTGACCCAGAAGATCGGCATCGGCGCGCAGTTCGGCGGCAAGTACTTCTGCCACGACGTGCGGGTGGTGCGCCTGCCCCGGCACGGCGCGTCCTGCCCGGTCGCCATCGCGGTCTCCTGCTCGGCGGACCGCCAGGCCGTCGCCAAGATCACCGCCGAGGGCGTCTTCCTGGAGCAGTTGGAGACGGACCCGGCGCGCTTCCTGCCGGAGACCACCGACGAGCACCTCGACGAGGCCGGGGACGTCGTGAGGATCGACCTGAACCAGCCGATGGACGAGATCCTCGCGGAGCTGACCAAGTACCCGGTCAAGACCCGCCTCTCGCTGACCGGCCCGCTGGTCGTGGCCCGCGATATCGCGCACGCCAAGATCAAGGAGCGGCTGGACGCGGGCGAGGACATGCCGCAGTACCTCAAGGATCACCCGGTGTACTACGCGGGCCCGGCCAAGACCCCCGAGGGGTACGCCTCCGGTTCCTTCGGCCCGACCACGGCCGGGCGGATGGACTCCTACGTGGAGCAGTTCCAGGCGGCCGGCGGCTCCAAGGTGATGCTGGCCAAGGGCAACCGCAGCAAGCAGGTCACCGACGCCTGCGACGCCCACGGCGGCTTCTACCTCGGCTCCATCGGCGGCCCCGCCGCCCGCCTCGCCCAGGACTGCATCAAGAAGGTCGAGGTCCTCGAGTACGAGGAGCTGGGCATGGAGGCCGTCTGGAAGATCGAGGTCGAGGACTTCCCGGCCTTCATCGTCGTCGACGACAAGGGCAACGACTTCTTCCAGGACCCGGCGCCCGCGCCGACGTTCACGTCGATCCCGGTCCGGGGTCCCGGCCTCGCCTGAGGCCCTCCCGGGGGGCCGGTTGGCCGGCCCCCTAGGGTGCCCGCATGACTTCTGCGGCTTATCTTTCCGGGTTGTTCGCGCTGGACGGGCGCGTCGCCGTCGTGACCGGGGGCAGTTCCGGGATCGGGCGGGCGATCGCCGAGGCGCTGGCGCGGGCCGGGGCCTCGGTGGTGGTCGTGGCGCGGGGCGAGGAGGCGCTGGAGGCCACCTGCGCCCAGCTCGCCGGACTCGGCTGCCGTGCCGGGTGGGTGAGTGCCGACCTGAGCACGCGGGACGGGGTGCGGGCCGCCGCCGAGGAGGCGGCCGGGGTGTTCGGCGAGCCCGACGTCCTCGTCAACTGCGCCGGGATCAATCTGCGGCCCCCCTTCAGCGAGTTGAGCGACGAGGAGTGGGACCTCACCCTCGACGTGAACCTCCGGGCCCCGCACCTGCTGAGCCGGCGTTTCGGGCCCGGCATGGCCGGGCGGGGCTTCGGACGGATCATCCACATCTCCTCCCAGCAGGCGCACCGCGCCTTCGTCCGCTCGGGGGTGTACGGCGTGTCCAAGGGAGCGCTGGAGTCGCTCGCGCGCTCCCAGGCCGAGGAGTGGTCGCCGTACGGCGTCACCGTCAACACGCTGGTTCCGGGCTTCGTGATGACGCCGCTCAACGCGCGGCTGTCGTCCGACCCGGAGAAGGTGGCGGCGCTGGCCGCGCGGACCATGGTGGGCCGCAACGGCCTCGCCGAGGACTTCGCGGGCGCCGCCGTCTTCCTGGCGAGCCGCGCCTCGGGTTACGTCACCGGTCAGTCCCTCTTCGTGGACGGCGGGTTCTCGGTGCACTGAGAAGACGGGTGCGCCGAAAAGCCGCCCCGTCCGGCCGAGCCGAGGAACATCACGGCGTCCCCGTTCGCTGTACCGGGTATGACCGACGAGTACCGCACCGAGCACGACTCCATGGGCGAGGTCCGCGTCCCCGCCCACGCCAAGTGGCGCGCGCAGACCCAGCGCGCCGTCGAGAACTTCCCCGTCTCCGGCCGGCGCCTGGAGCGGGCGCACATCGAGGCGCTGGCCCGGATCAAGGGCGCGGCGGCGAAGGTGAACGCCGACCTCGGCGTGCTGGACCGGGACGTGGCCGACGCGATCCAGGGGGCGGCCGCCGAGGTCGCGGACGGCACCTGGGACGAGCACTTCCCCGTGGACGTCTTCCAGACCGGCTCCGGCACCTCCTCCAACATGAACGCCAACGAGGTCATCGCCACCCTCGCCGGCGAGCGCCTCGGCCGGGACGTGCACCCCAACGACCAGGTGAACGCCTCCCAGTCGTCCAACGACGTCTTCCCCTCCTCGATCCACATCGCGGCCACCGCGGCCGTGGTCCACGACCTGATCCCCGCCCTGGAGCACCTCTCCGCGGCCCTCACCCGCAAGGCGGAGGAGTTCGCGGACGTGGTGAAGGCGGGGCGCACGCATCTGATGGACGCCACTCCCGTGACGCTGGGTCAGGAGTTCGGCGGTTACGCGGCGCAGGTCACGTACGGCGTGGAGCGGCTGCGTTCCTCGCTGCCCCGGCTGGCCGAACTCCCGCTGGGCGGCACGGCGGTGGGGACCGGGATCAACACCCCGCCCGGCTTCTCGGCGGCCGTGATCGAGGAGGTGGCGCGGGCGACCGGGCTGCCCTTCACCGAGGCCCGCGACCACTTCGAGGCGCAGGGCGCCCGCGACGGGATCGTGGAGACCAGCGGCCAGTTGCGGACCATCGCGGTCGGCCTGACGAAGATCGCCAACGATCTGCGCTGGATGTCCTCCGGCCCGCGCACCGGCCTCGCCGAGATCCGCCTGCCCGATCTCCAGCCCGGTTCGTCCATCATGCCGGGCAAGGTCAACCCGGTCGTCCCGGAGGCGGTGCTGATGGTCGCGGCCCAGGTCATCGGCAACGACGCCACGATCGCCACGGCCGGCGCCGCCGGGAACTTCGAGCTGAACGTGATGCTCCCGGTCATGGCGAAGAACGTGCTGGAGTCGGTGCGGCTGCTGGCCAACGCCTCCCGCCTGCTGGCCGACCGCACCATCGACGGCATCACCGCCGACCGCGAACGCGCCCGCGAGTACGCCGAGTCCTCCCCCTCGGTCGTGACCCCGCTCAACCGCTACGTGGGGTACGAGGAGGCCGCGCGGATCGCCAAGAAGTCCCTCGCGGAGCGGAAGACCATCCGTGAGGTGGTGCTGGAGGGCGGCTTTGTGGAGCGCGGCGACCTGACGCTG
This sequence comes from Streptomyces recifensis, assembly GCF_002154615.1. Classification (NCBI taxonomy): domain Bacteria; kingdom Bacillati; phylum Actinomycetota; class Actinomycetes; order Kitasatosporales; family Streptomycetaceae; genus Streptomyces; species Streptomyces recifensis. The sequence goes on along the minus strand of NZ_MUNH01000053.1, from coordinate 6,529 downwards.
GAGCAGTTGGACGAGGCGCTGGATGTCCTGCGGATGACGCGCCCGTGACGTCCCGCGAACGGCACCGGCGATTTCCCGCCACCTGTCCGGAAGGGTGACGCGCACCGCAGCATCGGGTGCTTCCGGCACCTAATATCTGTCCATGACGGACGACGAAGCGGTGAGACGAGCGGAAGCGGGCCCGACGGCGGCGTACTGGACCCCCGGTACCCCGATCCTGTGGCGGTACCGGGAGAACGCGGGCGACGCGTTCCACATCGCGCGTCCCGTCACCGTCGTCCGGGACGACGCCGAGCTGCTCGCCGTATGGCTGGCCCCCGGCACCGAGTGCGTCAAGCCGGTGCTGGCCGACGGCACCCCGGTCCACCTGGAGCCGCTGGAGTCCCGCTACACCAAGCCGCGCGTGGTGCGGCGGGACCGCTGGTTCGGCACCGGGGTGCTGAAGCTGGCCCGGCCCGGCGAGCCCTGGTCGGTGTGGCTGTTCTGGGAACCGGGCTGGCGCTTCAAGAACTGGTACGTCAACCTGGAGCAGCCGCTGGCCCGTTGGGCCGGCGGGGTCGACTCCGAGGACCACTTCCTGGACATCTCCGTCCACCCGGACCGCACCTGGCACTGGCGGGACGAGGACGAGTTCGCCCAGGCGCAGCGGGACGGCCTGATGGACGCGGAGACCGCCGGACGGGTGAAGTCGGCGGGACGGCGGGCGGTGGAGGTGATCGAGGCGTGGGGCTCCCCGTACACCGACGGCTGGCAGCACTGGCGGCCCGATCCGTCCTGGTCGGTGCCCGCGCTCCCGGAGGACTGGGACCGTACGCCCGCGCACGTGTCCTCATGAGACCCTTGATGCGCCCCCGGACCACAACCGTAGGATCGTCCTCCGCAAGGGCACCGAGGTACAACTACCGGAGTCTGCGCAGAGCCTGACCATATGTCACCGAGGGGCGGCAGCACGTGAGCGAGGGGTACGAGGCGGGCGGCGGCGCGGCCGGCGCGGGGTTCACCCGCTCGGCGGAAACCACCCCTGACCACGCGGGAATTCCGTTCCTGGGACACGTAATCCGGGTATCGGGACTTCGGCGGCATCTCCTGCGCGCCCGGCGCGCAGCCCCGGACGGACGGATTCGACACGCGTGACGGAGCAGCCCACTTCCTCCTGCGGACGCCCCCAGCCGGGCGTCGACCCCGCCGTGCGCGGGGCGCTGCTGGGCGCACCGGCCCAGACCCGGGGCGGCGCGGGCACGGGGAAGAACAAGAAGAAGGAGCGCCCAGTCAACGGCCCTGAGCACTCGCAGCCTGCCGCCGCCGAGCCCATGGGGGAACCTCCCGCGCGCGCGAAGTCCAGCGTGGGAGAACACCGTCCGAGGCCCGCGCCGGAGTCCATTCCCGCCCAGCCGGGCGCCGAACAGGAGCGCGCACCGGGCGGCCAGGAGCGGCGTACCGGCCGCGGTGGCCCGCCCGGACGCCCGATGCCGATGCGCCGCGACGGCGACCGGCTGCGGTTCGTCGGCGCGGCCACCCGGCGCATCGCGCGCGGCCTCGACCTGGACGAGATCGTCATGGGTCTGTGCCGCGCCACCGTGCCCACCTTCTCCGACGCGATCCTGGTCTATCTGCGCGATCCGCTGCCGGTCGGCGACGAGCGGCCCACCGGGCCGGTGGTGCTGCGGCTGCGCCGCACCGACCGCATCCCGGACGAGCGGGAGGCCGAGGGCCTGCTGCTGCCGCCCGCGTTCCCGGAGCCGGACGCCGAGGCGGCGGCACTGGCCGCGCTCTCGGGCCCGGCCGCGCTGACCGCCGAGCTGTGCGAGGTGCGCCCCGGCGGCGCGCTGAACGAGGTGCTGCGCGGGGTGCGTCCGGTGTTCGCGGACACCCCGGCCGCCCGCGCCGCGCTGCCCGAGCTGCTCGGCGAGGACGGCGAGGCACTCGTCCCGTCCGGGCAGCGGGCGATCCTCGCGCCGCTGCGCGGACGGCGCCGGGTGATCGGCGCGGCGGTGTTCCTGCGCCGCCCGGACCGGCTGGCCTTCGAGGCGGAGGACCTGCTGGTGGCGGCGCAGCTCGCCACGCACAGCGCGCTCGGCATCGACAAGGCGGTGCTGTACGGCCGCGAGGCGTACATCGCCGACGAGCTGCAGCGCACCATGCTCCCCGAGACCCTCCCCCACCCCACCGGTGTGCGGCTGGCCTCGCGCTATCTGCCGGCGGCGGAGACGGCGCGGGTGGGCGGCGACTGGTACGACGCGATCCCGCTGCCCGGGAGCCGGGTGGCGCTGGTGGTCGGTGACGTGATGGGCCACTCCATGACCTCGGCCGCCATCATGGGCCAGCTGCGCACCACCGCGCAGACCCTGGCCGGTCTCGACCTGCCCCCGCAGGAAGTCCTGCACCACCTGGACGAGCAGGCCCAGCGCCTGGGCACCGACCGCATGGCGACCTGCATGTACGCGGTCTACGACCCCGTCGCGCACCGCATCACCATCGCCAACGCCGGCCATCCGCCACCGGTGCTGCTGCACCTGGGCGGCACCGCCGAGGTGCTGCGGGTGCCGCCGGGCGCGCCGATCGGCGTGGGCGGGGTGGACTTCGAGGCGGTCGAGCTGGACGCGCCCGCCGGGGCCACGCTGCTGCTGTACACCGACGGGCTGGTGGAGTCCCGGCTGCGGGACGTGTGGACGGGCATAGAGCAGTTGCGGGAGCGGCTGACCGCGACCGCGCAACTGACCGGCCCGGACCACCCGCCGCCGCTGGAAGCGCTGTGCGACGAGGTGCTGGACATGCTCGGTCCGGGCGACCGGGACGACGACATCGCCCTGCTCGCGGCCCGCTTCGACGGGATCGCGTCCGACGATGTGCGGTACTGGTCGCTGGACGCGGAGGACGCGGCCCCCGGCAAGGCCCGCCGGCTGGCCCGGACGGCACTGGCCGACTGGGGTCTCGAGGACCTCACCGACTCCGTCGAGCTGCTGGTCAGCGAGGTGGTCACCAACGCGGTGCGCTACACCACGCGTCCGGTGACCCTGCGGCTGCTGCGCACGGACGTGCTGCGCTGCGAGGTCGGTGACGACGTGCCGCAGCTCCCCCGGCTGTGCCAGGCGCGAGCCACCGACGAGGGCGGCCGGGGCCTGTACCTGGTCAACAAGCTGGCCCGGCGCTGGGGCGCGACCCGGCTGAGCGTCGGCAAGGTCGTCTGGTTCGAGCTGCACGGGGGCTGACCCCCCGCCAGATCCCGTCCCGTACGACGCGAAGGGCGCCCGGCATGATGCCGGGCGCCCTTCGCGTGCGTCACGCCTACTGGCCGTTGTCCCGCTGACCGGGGTCGAACGGGTTGCGCGGGGTGATGCCCCCGGACGGCGGCTGGGTGGTCGGCGTCTCGCTCGGGCTCTGGCTCGGCGGCTCCGAGGTCGGGGTCTCGCTCGGGGTCTCGCTGGGCGTCTCGGACGGGGCCTTCGAGGTGGGCGGTTCGCTGCTCGGTGTCTGCGAAGGCGTCCGGGACGGGGTCTCGCTGGGGGTCGGCGGCGGGGTCGGGGCGACGGCGGCACCCTGGGTGGTGTCGAGGTCGAACTCGGCCTGCCGGGTCACACCGAAGGTGTACGCCGCCCAGATCTGGGCCGGCGGCCCGCCACCGTTGACACGGCCGCCGCCCATGGTGCCCTTGAGCGAGACATGGGCGAACTTCTTGACCTTCTCGCCCTCGCAGCCGGTGCCGCCGTCCTTGTGCGCCTCGCCGAACAGGCCGACGGAGGTGACGAGATCGGGGGTGTAACCGGTGAACCAGGCCGAACGGTCGCAGTCGGAGGTGCCGGTCTTGCCCGCGACCTGCTGCCCGGCGCGCAGCGCGCTGTTCGCCACGGACTGCCGTGCGGTGCCGTCGTCGACGACCCCGGTGAGCACGGAGGTCACGGTGTCGGCGGTGGTGCGGTCCAGCACCCGCTCGCCGACCGGGTTCGGCAGCTGGACCGTACGGCCCTGCCGCTCGGCCGACTTGACGATGCTCGGGGTGACCTTGCGGCCGTGGTTGTCGAGGGTGGCGTACATGCCCGCCATCTCCAGCGGGCTGGCGCCCATGGAGCCGAGGGTCTGCGCGGGCACCGCCTGCATGCCCTCGGTGTCCATGCCGAGCCGCTTCGCGGTGTCCATCACCTTGTCCATGCCGACGTCCACGCCCATCTGCGCGAACACGGAGTTGACGGACTTGTTCATCGCCGTCTGGACGCTGATCGGGCCGTAGTCGGCGTCGTCCTCGTTGGGCGGGGCGAAGCCGACGCGGGAGCCGTGGTCGAGGACCGGGCGGCGGCTGGTGCCGTCGTAGACGGTGCTGGCGCGGATCAGGGTGCCGCTCTGGGTGGTGGCGCCGTGCTCCAGCGCGGCCGCGAGGATGACCGGCTTGAAGGTGGAGGCGGGCTGGTAGTCGCGGCGGGCCGCGTTGTCGACCCAGTGGCTGTAGTAGTCCTTGCCACCGTAGAGGGCGACGATCCGGCCGGTCTTCGGATCGACGGAGACCGCGCCGGCCTGGACGTCGGCGTCGACCGGCCGCCGCTTCGGCTCCAGCTTGCTGGTGAGCTGCGTGCTGACCGACTTCTCCAGCGCCGCCTGCTTCTTGCGGTCGACGTTGAGGGTGATGGTCCAGCCCTGGCCCTCGACCTTGGCCTCGGCCTCCGAGCGGGAGATGCCCTCCTGCTTCATGAGCCGGTTCTCCAGCTGGGAGTTGGCGAGCTGGACCAGGTAGCCCTTCTGCCCCTCCATGCCGGGGGCGCCCTTGGGCTCCTGGGGCACCGGGAACTTCAGGGCGGCGCGCTTGCCCGGGTCGAGCCAGTGCTCCTTGACCATGTTGTTCAGGACGTAGTTCCAGCGGTCGGTGACCAGCCGCTTGCCGGTCGGCGTGGCGGTGGACCAGTCGTACTGGCTCGGGGCCTGGAGCAGCGCGGCGAGGTAGGCGCCCTGCTGGACCGTGAGGTCCTGGGCGTCGACGTGGTAGTACGCCTGGGCGGCGGCCTGGATGCCGTAGGCGCCGCGGCCGTAGTAGCTGGTGTTGATGTAGCCGGCGAGGATCTCGTCCTTGGACTTCTCGCGCTCCACCTTGAGCGAGATGACCATCTCCTTGAGCTTGCGGGAGACGGTCTGGTCCTGGCTCAGGTAGTAGTTCTTGACGTACTGCTGGGTGATGGTCGATCCGCCCTGCTTGCCGCGTCCCGCGAGGGTGTTGAGCAGGCCGCGGGCGGTGCCCTTCAGGTCGACGCCGGGGTCGGTGTAGAAGGACTTGTTCTCGGCGGCGACGAAGGTGAGCTGGACCTTGCGGGGCACCTTGGAGAGGTCGACTATCTCGCGGTTGACCTCGCCGTCGCGGGCGAGGACCGTGCCGTCGCTGTACTTGTAGACGTTGCTCTGCCGCTGGGCGGCCACGTTGCCCGCGGGCACGTCGACCGACAGGTACAGCGCGGCGAAGCCGGCCATGCACAGCAGACAGAACCCGAAGACCGTGCCGAGGATCTTCTTCCAGGTGAAGAGCCGGCGTATTCGGCCCTTGGCGGGCTTGCCGCCCAGGCCGCCGGAGGGCTCGGAGGCCGGGGCTGCCGAACGGCGTCCGGGTGCCGCGCGGTGGCCGCCGCGCTGTCGCGCTCGTCTCTCGTCCGCTCGTCCCATGGGTCCCTTGGCTCCGCTTCCGTCTCGGGGTCAGCTCCGAAAGCTAACACCCCCCTATGTGACAAAGAGCGCCCGATCCGCTCTTTTACGGACGTGAGAATGAGCACCCACCCCAAAGGAACCGACGGGCAGGAAGGGTTCGAGGTTGCCCGCGGGAACGTCCGAAAAAGTGGAGTTGCCCGTTCCGAACCCCCCTATGCACCACGGGTATACACCGTGTGTAGAGTGCTCGCCATGTCCATCGGTCACACCCTTCTCGGGCTCCTGGAGTCCGGTCCCCGGCACGGCTACGACCTCAAGCGGGCCTTCGACGACACCTTCTGCCACGACCGGCCGCTCGCCTACGGGCAGGTCTACGCGACCATGTCCCGGCTGCTCAGGAACGGCCTCGTGGAGGTCGAGGGCATCGAGGCGGGCGACGGGCCGGACCGGAAACGCTATGCCATCACCGACGCCGGCATCACGGACGTCGAGCGCTGGCTCGCCAGCCCGGAGAAGCCGGAGGACTACCTCCGCTCCACCCTGTACACCAAGGTCGTACTGGCCCTGCTGACCCACCGCGACGCCGCCGACGTCCTCGACACCCAGCGCTCCGAGCACCTGCGCACCATGCGTGTGCTCACCGACCGCAAGCGCAAGGGCGACCTGGCCGACCAGTTGATCTGCGACCACGCCCTGTTCCATCTGGAGGCCGACCTCAGATGGCTGGAACTGACCGCGGCACGCCTCGACAAACTGCGCACGGAGGTGGTCGCATGACCCCGCCCGACGGCTCCCTGCTCGTGGCCCGGGACCTGCGCAAGGCCTACGGCCCCACCGCGGCCCTGGACGGCGCCGCCTTCTCGGTCCACCCCGGCGAGGTCGTCGCCGTGATGGGCCCCTCCGGCTCCGG